>JAKABC010000139.1 GCA_021802025.1 Actinomycetes bacterium | reverse complement strand
CGAGCGGGCGCCTGTGCACCAGGCGGTGGAAGAGGGGCACGTCGGCGCGCACCCGGGCCGGGTTGAAGCTCGTCACGCGCTCACCGCGCGCCAGGCGTCGTAGCCCTGCTGGTCGATGCGACGGGCGACCTCGGCGTCGCCACTCTCGACCACGCGCCCGTCGACCAGGACGTGGACCCGGTCGGGCACGATCTCGTCGAGCAGCTTGACGTAGTGGGTCACGAGGACGACGCCCATCTCGGGGTGGCGCTCGCGCACCGTCGACACCCCGCGCGCGACTACCCGCAGCGCGTCGATATCGAGGCCGGAGTCGGTCTCGTCCAGCAGGGCCACCACCGGTTCGAGGAGGGCCATCTGGAGGACCTCGTTGCGCTTGCGCTCCCCGCCGGAGAAGCCGTCGTTGAGGTGGCGCTCGGCGAAGGCGTCGTCGATGCCCAGGCGCTCCATCCACTCGCCGAGCTCGAGACGAACCTCGAGCACGCTGAGCTCCTCGAGGCCGCGGCGCGCGGCGATGGCCTGGCGCAGGAACTGCACGACCGAGACCCCGCTGATGGCCTCGGGGTACTGGAAGGCCATGAAGAGCCCCGCCCGGGCCCGCTCGTCGGGGGTCCAGTCGGTGACGTCCTGGCCGGCGAGCACGATGCGCCCGCGCGTCACGGCGTACCCGGGATGGCCCATGACCACACTGGCCAGCGTGGACTTGCCGGCTCCGTTCGGGCCCATCAGGGCGTGCACCTCGCCCGGGCGCACCACCAGGTCGACCCCGCGCAGGATGGGGACGCCGTCGGCTTCGACGTGGAGGTCGGTCAGCTCGAGCAGGGCGTCGGACACGCCTTGAGCCTAATGGGGTCGACCCCGGGGCTCACCAGCCGCGCGCGACCCACTCCTCGAGGTGGCTCGACTCCGCGCCGAGGGTCGAGGGGGCGCCGTGGCCGGGCCAGAACGTCGTCGCGGCGGCGAAGGGACGGAATAGTCGATCCTCGATCGAGGCGATGATCGTCGCGAAGTCGCCGCCCTCGAAGCTGGTGTTGCCCGGCCCCCCGGGGAAGAGGGTGTCGCCGGTGAAGAGCACCGGTCGGTCCTCGAGGGCGAAGCAGACGCTGCCCGGGGTGTGGCCCGGGGTGTGGATCGCGCGCAGGCGAACCCGGCCCACGGTGAAGACCTCGCCGTCGTCGATGAGTCGGTCGTGACCCGCGAGCAGCGCGGCGTCCTCGACCCGGACCCCGACCGGCACACCGGCGGCGCGCATCTCGGGCACCGCCCCGACGTGGTCCCAGTGGCCGTGGGTGGTGAGGACGAGCTCGACGCCGAGCTCGTCGACGAGCCCCACCAGCCGCTCGGGCTCGTTGGCCGCGTCGATCAGGACCGAACGGCCGGTCTCTCGACAGCGCACGACGTACACGTTGTTCTCGATCGGACCCACCACGAGCCGGTGGACCTCGGTGGTGGCGTCGGACCAGACGGTCTCGGTGGAACTCATGGGCGCAGTGTGGCACGCAACGGGCCCCCCGTGGGACTTGGCTAGTCTCACGGTGGCGCCGAAGAGAGGGGTCGGGCGATGAATTTCGGCTTTAGCGAGGAGCAGGACGAGCTGCGCAAGATGGTGCGGCGATTCCTCGACGAGAAGTCCCCCGAGACCGAGGTGCGCCGCCTCATGGCCACGCCCGAGGGGTACGACCCGGCCGTGTGGACCCAGATGGCCCGCGAGCTCGCCCTCCAGGGTCTGGGCATCCCCGAGGCCTTCGGGGGCCAGGGCTTCGGCCCGGTGGAGCTCTACGTCGTGTTCGAGGAGATGGGGGCCGCCCTGTTGTGCGCACCGTACTTCTCCACCGTCGCCCTGGCGGCGAACGCCGTCACCTTCGTCGGCGGGCCCGCGGACCACGAGCGCTACCTCCCGGGCATCGCGAGCGGCGAGACCATCGCGACGGTCGCCCTCACCGACGACTCCGGATCGTGGGACCTCGAGAGTGCGGCCGCCCACGCCCGTCGCGACGGGGAGGGCTGGCGCCTGAGCGGGGTGCGCAACTACGTCACCGACGGCTCGACGGCGACCCTCATCCTGGTGCCGGCGACGACCCCGGCGGGCCTGTCGCTCTTCGCGCTCGAGGGTGACGCGCCCGGCCTCGCCCGCGAGGCCCTGGCGACGATGGACCAGACGCGTCAGCAGAGCCGCCTGGTCCTCGACGACGTCCCCGCGACCCTCGTGGGCGTGGAGGGTGGGGCCGGCGAGGGTCTCGCCACGACCCTGCAGGTCGCCGTCGCGCTGCTCGCCGCCGAGCAGGTGGGCGGAGCCCAGCGGGTCCTCGACAGCTCGGTCGAGTACGCCAAGACCCGCGTCCAATTCGGGCGACCCATCGGGTCGTTCCAGGCGATCAAGCACAAGTGCGCCGACATGCTCCTCGACGTCGAGTCGGCCAAGTCGGCCGCCTACTACGCCGCGTGGGCGGCCCAGGAGCGCAACGACGAGCTGCCCATCGCCGCGAGCCTCGCCAAGTCGTTCTGCTCGGAGGCCTACTTCCACTGCGCGGCCGAGAACATCCAGATCCACGGCGGCATCGGCTTCACCTGGGAGCACCCGGCCCACCTGTACTTCAAGCGCGCCAAGAGCTCCGAGCTCTTCCTCGGCGACCCCAGCTACCACCGCGAGCTCCTCGCCCAGCGTCTGGGCATCTAACGCGGTGCTCGTCACCGAGCAGCTCGAGAGCGGCTCGTCGACGCTCGAGCTGCGCGTGTGCACCTCGGGCTCGCGACCCGTGGCCGGTCACGTCCTGGTCCTCGCCCACGGCCTACCCCGGCTGATGGGCACGGGCCGTCAGGCCGCGGGGCTGCTGCCCGAGCTGGCCGAGCACGTCGCCAACGAGTCGGGCTGGACCGTCGCGACCGGCACCCTCTCGGGGGTCGGGGCGAGCACCGGGACCTTCAGCGCGAGCCAGTGGCGCGCCGACCTGGCGGCCGTCGTCGAGCGCGTCGCCGTGGACGAGGGGCGCGTCTCGATCGCCGGGTTCGGCTTCGGGGGTTCGCTCGCCCTGGCGGTGGCGGCGGCCGACGACCGGGTGCGCGGGGTGGCGACCTTCGCCGCCCCCGCTCACCTCGAGCGCTGGATCGGCTCGCCCGAGGAGTTCCACCACGCGGTCCAGGTGGGTGGCGTGGTCGGGGACCCCGCGGCGCTGCTCGCGCCCGAGGCGCTCGCGGCCGACGTGCTCTTGGTCGACCCCCTGGGATCGATCGCCCGGGTGGCGCCGCGACGGCTCCTCGTCGGCCACGGCACCGACGACGTCGAGGTGCCCGCCAGTGACGCGCGCGACCTCGTGGCCGCGGCCGAGGGGCGCGCGGAGCTGCGACTGATCCAGGGCGCCGGCCACCAACTGCGGGCCGACCCGCGGATGGTGGCGACGCTACTGGGTTGGCTCGACCGGCACCGCTGAGAGGGCCTCGTCGAGCGCGCGGCGCAGCGCGCGCGCGGCGCCGCCCGGGTCGGCGGCCTCGGTGAGGGCGCGCACGACCACGAAGTGGCGCAGTCCCGCGCCCACGAGCGCGCCGACGCTCGTCGGACTCACCCCGCCGGTGACAAAGACCGGTCGGTCGCTGCGGCGCTGGGCGCTGAGCGCGTAGCCCACCCCGGTGCCCGGACGGCCGACCTTGGTGGGGGTGGGCACGATGGGGCCCGCGCTCAGGTAGGTCGCCGAGGTCGTGAGGGCCACCTCGAGCTCGGCCTCGGCGTGGGTCGAGAGCCCGACGATCGCCCGCTCGCCCAGCAGCGCGCGACAGCGCTGGACCGGGACGTCGTCCTGGCCGACGTGGACCCCGTCGGCGGCGACGTCGGCGGCGAGCTCGGGCGAGTCGTTCACCACGAAGGGCACTCCGAGGTCGCGGCAGAGGTGGGCGAGCTCGCGGGCCGGCCCGCGCTGGTCGCTCGCCGGGGCCGTCTTCTCGCGCAGCTGGACGACGTCCACGCCACCCTCCACGACGGCGGCCACGAAGTCGGTGAGGCCGTCGCGTAGGCCCACGCAGAGGTAGAGCCGGCGAGTCGCCAGGGGGATCACGGCCCCACGCTAGGGGGCCCGTGCGGCCCCGGTGGGGCAGAATGGGGCGGTGCAGATCCCCGCGAAGGCCGAGTACGCGATCCGCGCGCTGCTCACCCTGGCGGCGAGTGACACCTCGGTCAGCGCCGAGCACCTCGCCCACGAGCAGGACCTGCCGGCGAAGTTCCTCGGCGCGATCCTCTCGGACCTGCGCCGCGGGGGGCTGGTGACCAGCCAGCGCGGACCCGAGGGCGGCTTCCGCCTGGCCAAGGACCCCGACGCCGTCATGATCGCCGACGTCTTACGCGTGGTTAGCGGCCCGATGGCCGGGGTGCGGGGCATGCGACCCGAGACTCTCGTCTACGAGGGCCCCGCCGAGCACCTGCGCGAGGTCTGGGTGGCGGTGCGCGCCGCGCTGCGCGAGGTGCTCGAGCACGTGACCCTGGGCCAGGTGCTGCGCGGGGAGCTGCCGACCGCGGTGACTCGATTCACCGACGACCCCGACGCCTGGATCACCCGGGTCATATGACCCTCGTGTACACCGACGGGGCCTGCCGCGGCAACCCCGGCCCCGGGGGCTGGGCGTGGGCCGTGGGCCAGTCCCGCTACGCCAGCGGCGCCGAGGCCCACACCACCAACCAGCGCATGGAGCTCACGGC
>JAKABC010000138.1 GCA_021802025.1 Actinomycetes bacterium | reverse complement strand
CCGGTCACCGTCTACTGGCGACCGGGCTGCGCCTCGTGCGCGCGGCTGCTCGCCGGCCTCGCCCGGCTCGGGGTCGAGCGGACCGAGGTCGACATCTGGCGCGACCCCGTGGCCGCCGCGGCGGTGCGTCGCGTCGCGCGCGGCAGCGAGACCGTGCCGACGGGCGTCGTCGGCGGGCGCGCCCTCGTGAACCCCTCCCTCGACGAGGTTCTGGCCGCCGTGGGCCGGTCTCCCGAGGTGCAAGTCGGCCGCCCCCGCCGCGACGGCGTCAGGGGTGCGGCGATCGCCGTCGCGATTCTCGGCTCCTTCGCCCTCGAGGCCTCCGGGCACCCGGGCCTCTCGTGGGCCTACGACGGCGTGGTCGTCCTGCTCGTCCTCGCCCGTGCGCTCGGACGTCGGTGGCGACGCGAGCGCGGGTCGCGCACGAGCTGACGACAGCGCCGCCGTGACGACCGCGTTCGTCCTCACCGGGGGCGGCAGCCTCGGCGCCGTCCAGGTGGGGATGCTCGGCGCCCTCGCCGAGCGCGGGGTCGAGCCCGACCTCGTGGTCGGCACCTCGATCGGGGCCATCAACGCCGCCTGGGTGGCCACTCACCCCGGACCCGCAGGGATCGAGAATCTGACGCGCGTCTGGTGTCGGGTCCGTCGAGAGCACGTCTTCCCGGGCCGGCTGCTCGTCGGCCTGCGGGGGATCGCCGGACGGGCCGATCACCTAGTCGACCCTCACGGGCTGCGCCGACTGCTCGAGGGGAGCTTCGGGTCGACGCGGGTGGAGGAGTCCGCGATTCCCCTCGCGGTCGTAGCCGTCGCCCTCGACAGCGGCGCCGAGACGCTCATCACCCGCGGCCCGATCGTCGAGGCCGTCATGGCCAGCGCGGCCCTCCCGGGGATCTTCCCGCCGGTGTGGATCGACGACCACCCCCACGTCGATGGCGGGGTGGTCAACAACGCCCCGGTCTCCCACGCCCTCGAACTCGGGGCGACGACGGTCTACGTGCTGCCGACGGGCTTCGCCTGCGCCGCGGGCGCCACACCGCACAGCGCGCTCGGGGTCGCGCTCCACTCGCTCACCCTGATGGTCCAACGCCGGCTCCGCGAGGACGTCGAACGCCACGCGGGGACGCTCGACTTGCACGTCATGCCCCCGCTCTGCCCTCTCGCCGTCTCGCCGCTGGACTTCACCCGCACGGGCGAGCTGATCGAGCGGGCCCGAGAGCAGACGGCGGCCTGGCTCGACCGGCCCGGGTCCCTCACCGACGTGACGGCGCGACTCGCCCCGCACCGGCACTGACCCGGGGTCCCGGGAGGCTGGACATCAGAGCCGGTACGCGCAGCCGTCCCACAGGGCGACGAGGCGGCCCCGGCGCCCGCGCCGCTCGATGGCGATCTCGGTGGGGGGACGGCGAAGCGCGCTCACGAGACGGACCTCGACGCCCTCGACGAGCCAGGCGTGCTCGGCATCCGCGCGGGCGGGAGGCTCGGTCACCGCGTCGAGGAAGGCGAGGGTCCCCGAGCAGCAGCGCGACTCGCGCAGGCGCAGGTAGATGACGCCCCCGCGCGCCGCCGCGAGCTCGGCGACCCCCTCGCCCAGACGCACGCCGACCGGCGCCTCGGCGACGGCCTCCGACCGCTCGAGGACATCCTCGGTACGCGGTGCGCGGCCCCGGGCCACGTCAGCGCCCCCGCGTGCCCAGCGCGTCGCGCAGCTGCTCGAGGGTCGGCGTCCCGGCCGGGCCCCGCGGGGTCCGGTAGATCCGACAGGCCGCCCCGACGGGCTCGCCCTCGCCGACGAAGGGGTCACGCCCGTCGACGAGGATCGTCGGGGAGCCCCGGTACCGGGCGGCGAGGGTCGGATCGAGGGACGAGGACTCGCGCAGCTCGAGGGTGAAGTCGCACTCGCCGAGCAGCTCGGTGAGTTCGTCGGCGACCGTGCGCCAGTTGGGACAGTCCTCGTCGTAGATCAGGTCCACCTTCACCGAGCGACCTCCCCCACGGCGGCGAACCCTCCGGGCACAGCCACCAGCGTCACGGTAGCGCCGCGGACCGCGAGTTGGGGCGCGTCGAGCCCGGCGGCGGCAAGCGCGGCCCGCGGGACGCCCACGTCGACCAGGTGCACCTCGCCGACCTCGGGCCGATCGACCATCCCCCGCTTGGGCAGGACCAGGGTCGCGGTGAGGTCGGCGTGGGTGGCCGCCGGGTCGAGGATGCCCGTCGTGGCGTCGAGCCCGGTCGGCAGGTCGAGCGAGACCACCGGAGCCCCCTGGCGGCGGGTCCAGCGCGACCAGTCGGTGGTCCGCCCGCGCAGGGGTCCGGCGAGCGAGTACCCGACGAGCGCGTCGACCACCACGTCGCTGCCCGAGCGCGGTCGGTCGGTGACCTCGACGCCGCTCGCCACGAGGGCGCGCAGCTGGTGCGCGGTGAGCGGGGCGCGGCGGGCGTCGGGGTCGGTGACGACGCTCACCTCGACCCCGCGGTTGGCGAGGTGGCGCGCGCCGACGAGCCCTCCGCCCCCGTTGTGCCCGGTGCCCGCCAGGACCACGACGCTCCGGGGCGACAGCCGCTCGCTGACGAGGTCCGCGAGCGCCCGTCCGGCGTTCTCCATCATCTGGATGACGCGGACGTGGTAGCGACGCACCGCCACCTCGTCGACCCGGCGCATCTGGCTCGCCGACACGCAGGGCAGCTCGATCAGCGCGCCGGCGAGGCCGGTCGCGCCCGTCGCGCTCACGCCTCGGCGGAGACGAGTCCCAGGTCGCGCTCGATGTCGCGCGCCGGCTTCGCGCCGACGCTCGAGGCGATCCAGCGGCCCGCCCGGAACAGGGCGATGGTCGGGATCGACTGGATCCCGTACTCAGCGGCGACCTCGCCGTTGCGGTCGACGTCGACCTTGACGACGCGCACCGCCTCGCCGTGGGCCGCGGCGAGCCGCTCGAGCTCCGGGGCGACCAGTCGGCACGGGCCGCACCAGTCGGCCCAGAAGTCGACGACGACCGGGACCGGCGAGGTCAGGACGTCGCGCTCGAAGCTGAAGCGGTCATTGGCGTGGGTGATAGTGCTCATGCCCCGGTAACCCGCTCGGCGTCGGGCGTATTCCCGACCCCTCGCCGGTGCGTCGACAGAGCGCCCCAACTCGCCACGAGGAAGGGGACGACGAAGTTGACCACCAGGCGCGCGACGCCCGTGGCGCCGAGCCGGCCGGCCAGGATCGACGACCCCTCGTTGGCCGCCGAGAGCACCGTGCCCACGACGGCCGCGACCGGGGCGGCGACGCGGGCCGTGCGGCCCCGCACGAGGTGGGCGAGCGCCTCGCGCGGACGTGACCAGGCGAGGCACTCGCCCGCCGAGGGCGTCGACCCGAGAGGCGACGGGGCACTCACACCGGGGCAACGCCGCGTGCGCCCGCGCTATTCCCCCGCGGTCGCCGGAGCCGGGGTCGGGAATAGGGTCGCCCTGGTGACGGTTGCCCGATAGTGGGACGAGATCTGGTCGTCGTCGGCGGGGGCGCGGCGGGGCTGTCGGCGGCTGGTGCCGGCCGGCGCCGCGGGGCCGCGGTGACCCTCATCAACGACGGCCCCCTCGGGGGCGACTGCACCTTCCGCGGCTGCGTGCCCTCCAAGACGCTCCTGGCCTCGGCGCGGGCGGGCCGGGACTTCGTCGGAGCGATGGCCGACGTCGCGCGCGTCGTCGAGGAGGTCGCCGCGACCGAGAGCGCCGAGACCCTGAGGGCCCTGGGGGTGACGGTGCTCGAGGGACGCGCCCGTTTCGTCGGCGCTCGGACCCTCGAGGTCGACGGACGGGCCCTCGCGGCACGCCGGGTCGTCCTGTGCGCCGGGGCCGGCGCGGCGCGGCCCCCCATCCCGGGGCTCATCGGTCCGCGGACCGTGACCAACGAGGACCTCTTCGCGATCGGCCGGCGGCCCGAGCACCTAGTCGTCCTCGGCGGCGGGCCGATCGGAGTCGAGATGGCCGAGGCCTTCAGCCGGCTGGGCAGCCGGGTCACGGTAGTCGAGGCGGCGGCCCGCCTGCTCCCGCGCGAAGAGCCCGAGGCGAGCGCCGCACTCACGGCCTTCCTCACCCGGCTCGGCGTCGACGTCGTCACCGGCCACGCCGCGAGCGAGGTCCGCCACTCCGAGGGGGTCGAGGTCCGCCTCGCCGACGGGCGCGCCGTCACCGGCGATCTGCTCCTGGTGGCCCTGGGACGGACTCCCGCCACCGCCGGGCTCGGACTCGAGGCCGCCGGCGTCGCCCTCGAGAGCAGCGGCCACGTGCGGGTCGACCGGAGGCTGCGGACCACCGCCCGGGGCGTCTACGCCGCGGGTGACGTCGCGACATCCCTGAACCTCACTCACGTCGCCTACGAGATGGGGCGCGTGGCCGCCCTCAACGCCCTCGGCCCGGTGGCCGCCCTGCGCGCCCACCCCGAATGGGCGCCCGCCGTCACCTACGGCTCCCTCGAGGTGGCCCGCGTAGGGTCGACCGAGGCCGAGGTCCGCGACCCGTCGGCCCGGGTCGCCTTCGTTCCCCTCGGCGAGGTCGACCGGGCCCGCGCCACCGGCGAGACCGAGGGCTTCGTCAAACTGATCGCCGTCGCGGCGCCCCTGACGCGCCACCGGCTCGGGGGGCGCCTGGTCGGGGCGACGATCGTGGCCCCGCGGGCCGGCGAGATGATCGCCGAGCTGGCCCTGGCCCTGCGCGCCGGGCTCT
>JAKABC010000137.1 GCA_021802025.1 Actinomycetes bacterium | reverse complement strand
CGTGAGTTTGATGTCCTGACGGTCCCCGAGGCGCACGAGCGCGTTAGCACCCGCCGTAACTTGCACCCCTCACCCACGCGGCGACCAAGACGTGGCGGACGTCGGACGCCACGAACCGCCCAGTGGGCGCCGTCGCCAGGTACACGCAGAAGCGCCCCCTCGGGTCCACGGCGCCGAGCCACGTCCCCAGGGTCGGACTAACCGCCGCGGCGACGGCCACGTCCTGACCCGGGGCGTAGGTCACCCCGAAGGTACCGAGCGAGGTCCTCGGGGGGGCCGCGGCGAGCACGAGGCGGCGGACTGCCCCGACCGGCTCGCCCGCGCCAGGCGCAAGTCGTACTGGACGACCGCGCGACCGCGCACGAACCAGATCCCGTAGACCTGACGGCCACGTCCGAAAGGCCCCCCGTTGACGAGCGGACCGGCGCAGGTGGTCGCCCCGCACCGATGAAGGATCCACCCCTCGGCCCGTAGCTCGGTCGCGGTGCGCCCGAGCAGGCTGCGGTTCGCGAGCGCCCCGGATGGGCCCGCCCACACCACTGGGGCGAGGAGTGCGAGGAGTATCAGTGCTCCGAGGCCCCGGCGGCCGCGCCCCGCGCGGCGAGCGAGGGGGTGGGCGCCGCGACCCATCAGCGCAGGGCGATGAGGTGGATGTCCTGGATCCCGTTAGTCGCCCGCAGCGACTCGATCACGTTCGGCGGTGTGGGCACGACGGTCGAGAGCACCATGAGCGCGGAGTGGTCCCTCGGGTCGGGTCCCACGGCCATCGACTCGATAGAGATGCCCGCCGCGCCCAGGGCCGTCCCCACGAGGCCGATCATCCCCGGGCGGTCGTCGTTGTGCACGACGAGCATCGAGGATTTGGGCTCGATCTCGACGGCGTGACCGTCCACGGCGACGATGCGCGTCTCGACGCGGGTCCCGATCGTCATCAGGGTGCCCGACACGGTGTGGCCGTCGGAGCGCACGGTTATCAGGTTCACGTACTCGGGCGCCTCGCGGCTCGCGCGCTCGGTGAAGGCGAGGCCCCGGTCGGCGGCGAGCTGGGGCGCGTTCACGAACGAGACCCCCTCCTGGCCGGTCGCCGAGAGCAGGCCCTTCAGGGCGCACAGGGTGAGGATCTTGGTGCCGGCGCCGGCCAGCTCGCCGTGGTAGACGACCTCGAGGTCGGCCGGCTGTCCGTCGAGCAAGCCGCCGATGAAGCGCCCGAGCAGCTCGGCCAGGCCCATGAAGGGCCGCACCGAGTTCGACACCTCGCCCGCCGACACGTTGACCGCGAAGGGCACGAAGTCGCCGGCCAGGGCGAGCTCGACCTGCTCGGCGATGGTGACTCCCGCCTTGTCCTGGGCCTCGACGGTCGAGGCGCCCAGGTGGGGCACGACGACGACCGAGGGCAGGTCAAAGAGGGGCGACTCGGTGGTCGGCTCCTTGGCGAACACGTCGAGCGCCGCGCCCTGCACGTGGCCCGCGCGGATCGCCTCAGCCAGGTCGGCCTCGTCCACGATGCCCCCGCGCGCGACGTTAACGATGCGCACCCCGGGCTTGGCCTTGGCGAGGCTCGCCGCGTTGAAGAGCCCGACGGTCTCTTTGTTCTTGGGCAGGTGGATCGTGATGAAGTCGCTCTGGGCGAGCAGGTCGTCGAAGTCCACGAGCTCGACGCCCATGTGGCGGGCCCGCTCCTCGGTGATGAAGGGGTCGTAGGCGACCAGGCGCATCCCGAAGGCCAGCGCCCGCTGGGCGACGAGGGCGCCGATCTTGCCCAGACCCACGATGCCGAGCGTCTTGCCGTGGAGCTCGACGCCCTCCCACTTCGAGCGCTCCCACTTGCCCGCCGTGAGGGCGGAGTGGGCCTGGGGGATGTTGCGGGCCTGGGCGAGCAGGAGGGCCATCGTCTGCTCGGCGGCCGAGAGGATGTTCGAGACCGGCGCGTTCACCACCATGACGCCGAGCTCGGTGGCGCGCGTGACGTCGACGTTGTCGAGTCCGATGCCGGCTCGACCCACGACCACCAGGTCGGTCGCCGCCTCGAGGGTCGCGGCGTCCACGGTCGTGGCCGAGCGGATGATCAGCGCGTGCGCGCCGGCGACGGCGTTGAGGAGCTCGCCCGGGGTGAGGCCGAGTCGCACGTCGACCTCGTGGCCGGCCTCGCGCAACTTCGCCAGGCCGGACTCGGCGATGGGTTCGGTCACTAGAACTCGGGCCACGTTCAACCTTTCCGTTGGAGCACCCAGACTAGGGCGAGGGCCGATTCAGCCGGCCGCCACCAGCTCGCTGACGCGACTCAGTCCCTCTTCGAGATCGCCGTCGCTCAGCGCGTAGCTCAGTCGGAAGTACCCCGGAGCGCCGAAGGCCTCGCCCGGCACCACCGCGACCTTGATCGTCTCGAGCAGGACCTCGGCGAGCTCGGCCGAAGTCGACGCGACCCGGCCCTTGAGCGAGCGTCCCAGAAGACCCGTGACGTTCGGGAAGCAGTAGAAGGCGCCCTCGGGCTCGGGGCAGGTGACCCCGTCGATGGCGTTGAGCATGGCGACCATCGTGCGCCGGCGACGGTCGAAGGCCGTGCGCATCTCGGCCACCGCCGACAGGTCGCCCGACACCGCGGCCAGGGCCGCGCGCTGGGAGACGTTGGAGATGTTGGAGGTGGTCTGGCTCTGGTAGGTGACGGCGGCGTCGGCCACGTCGGGCGGGGCGATCATCCAGCCCACCCGCCACCCGGTCATGGCGTAGGTCTTGGCGACCCCGTTCACCACCACGCAGCGATCGGCGATCTCGGGGGCGACGACGGGCATCGAGACGTGGCGGGCGTCGCCGTAGACGAGGTGCTCGTAGATCTCGTCGCACATCACCCAGACGTCGTGCTCGGCCGCCCAGCGGCCGATGGCCGCCACCTCCTCGGGGGCCACCACGGCGCCGGTCGGGTTCGACGGCGAGACGAAGACCAGCAGCTTGGTGCGCGCGGTGCGGTGGCGCTCGAGGTCCTCGACGCTGACGCGGTAGCCGCGCGCCTCGTCGGTCATCACCGGGACCGGTACGGCCCCGGTGAGGTAGACGGCCTCGGGGTAGGTCGTCCAGTACGGCGCCGGGATGAGGACCTCGTCGCCGGGGTTGAGCAGGCTCATGAAGGTCGTGGCCACCGCGTGCTTGCCCCCGTTGGTCACGAGCACCTGGGAGCTCGCGACCTCGTAGCCGCTGTCGCGCCGGGTCTTGGCGGCGATCGCCTCGCGCAGCGCCGGCAGGCCCGCCGTGGGCGTGTACTTGTGCATGGCCGGGTCCGCGCAGGCCCGCGCGGCCGCCTCGACGATGGCCGCGGGCGTCGCGAAGTCGGGCTCGCCCGCGCCGTAGCCGATGACCGGCTCGCCGGCGGCCTTGAGGGCCTTGGCCCGGGCGTCGACGGCCAGGGTCGCGCTCGGCGCGAGCCCCGCGAGGAGGTCACTCACTCTGGCCACTGCGCTCCTCTTACGTCGTGCCGATAAGAATGAGTCTATGAGTTCCCCCGACGCCCTCGTTATCCCGACCGACCTCCTGCCGCGTGACGGCCGCTTCGGCTCGGGTCCCTCCAAGGTCCGCGCCGCCCAGGTTGAGGCGCTGGCCGCCGACGCCGCGACCTTCCTCGGCACCTCGCACCGCCAGAGCACGGTGCGCGCCAAGGTCGCCGAGGTGCGCGAGGGTCTCGCCGCGCTCTTCAACCTGCCCGAGGGCTACGAGGTGCTGCTCGGCAACGGGGGCACGACGTGCTTCTGGGACGCGGCGACGTTCCATCTCATTGAACGCAAGAGTCAGCACCTCTCCTTCGGCGAGTTCTCCTCGAAGTTCGCGACGGCGGCAAAGGCCGCGCCCCACCTCGAGGCGCCCTCGGTGATCACGAGCGAGCCGGGCACCCACCCCCGGGCCGTGGCCGAGGACGACGTCGACCTCTACGCCCTGACCCATAACGAGACCTCGACCGGCGTGATGATGGAGGTCCGCCGACCGGCCGGCGCCGCCGGCCTCGTCGCGGTCGACGCGACCTCCGCGGCCGGCGGGGTGATGGTCGAGCCTACCCAGTTCGACTGCTACTACTTCGCCCCCCAGAAGTCCTTCGCCGCCGACGGCGGGCTGTGGCTGGCCCTGTGCTCGCCGGCGGCCGTGGCGCGCATCGAGGCGCTCGCCGGCTCGGGTCGTTGGACGCCCGCCTTCTTCGATCTCAAGGTGGCCCTGGACAACTCCCGGCTCAACCAGACCTACAACACGCCGGCCCTGGCCACGATCCACCTGTTGGCGAGCCAGGTGACCTGGATGAACGAGAACGGGGGGCTCGCTTTTGCGGCCGGTCGCTCGAGCCGCTCGGCCGAGATCCTCTACACCTGGGCCGAGGCGTCGGGCTTCGCCCGGCCCTTCGTCGCCGACCCGGCCCAGCGCTCGAGCGTCGTGGCGACGATCGACTTCGTCGACGACGTCGACGCCGCGGTCGTCGCGGCGGTCCTGCGCCGAAACGGCGTCGTCGACACCGAGCCCTACCGCAAGCTCGGGCGCAACCAGCTGCGCGTGGCGATGTTCCCCGCGATCGACCCCGAGGACGTCGCGGCCCTGTGCGCCAGCATCAACTGGGTGGTCGGCAACCTCTAGACGAGCGCCCGCGCCACGACGGTGAGCTCCCCGTCGCCCTCGACGACGTTGTAGGTGGAGCCGGGCTGGCCGGCGGCGCCCCCGTGGCGACCGTCGGGGGTGAGACAGAGCACGCGCAGCTCGGCGCGGAAGTCGTCGGGCAGACCGGCCGCCTCGGTGAGCAGCGCCCGGCAGGCCGCC
>JAKABC010000136.1 GCA_021802025.1 Actinomycetes bacterium | reverse complement strand
GGGGACCGCGCCTAGGAGCCTGTTGAACAACGCCGATTTGGGGCGTATGTTGAGGGGCGCAAGTCCGGGACATGTCTGAACCGAAGCGCCGACGTGAAGAGGGTTGAAGTCGGCCACCCTGGTGGGCGATGCCCGTGGTGTGGTCTCTCTTTTGACAGCCTGGACTTGCGCCGTCTGTGTTAAGTGGTCGCGAGGCTCCAGTTGCCGTCATAGGCGAGGCCGAGGTTGATCAGACGGCGCAGGTTGATGGCGGCGACCCGGGTGCTGAGACCCATCTGGTTCTTTTCGACGCCGCGGAATCTGACACGCCGTGAGGGGCCCCTCACGAGCCACGCAATCGATCGTTCGACCATCGGACGATATTTTCGATAGTCCGAAATGAAGTCTCCGTCGCGCCAGGTGCGACGTGACTCGACGAGCTGCGCGTCGTGGGCGGTGAGTGTGAGTTTCTTTCCGTGGCGCGAGCCCGTGCAACGAGGTCGCAGCGGGCAGTTCGCGCAGCGAGCCCCGAACGTCGCGTAGCGCCGCGGAGTGATCGCCACGACCTGACCAGCCGGGCAGGTCACGGTTCCGGCGTCCTCGTCGATGATGAAGTCATCGCGGTGAAACCCCCCGGGGATCGCGGTGTTGGAGGGGAAGGGCTTGATCAGGCGTTCATGTCCCGCCTCGCCGAGTGCGGCGAGGGTCTCGCCCGAGCCGTAGGCACCGTCGGCGAGGACCTGGAGTCCCGGCGCCTCGCCCTCGAGCAGGGCCACTCCCGTGGGCCCGTCGGGCGCGTTCGCCGGAGTGAGAGCGGTGCCGGTGATCAGCCCGGTCTCGGGCTCGACCGCCACGTGGGCCTTGTAGCCGTCGCGATAGCTCGAGCGGGACTTGTGCATGTGGCGGCTCTCGGGGTCGACGACTGAGATCACGCGATCTTTGGCGACCCCACGCACGATTGCCCAGTTCCCCTCGACCAACTCGACGTCCTGGCCGGCGACGAGGGCGAGCAGTCCGAGCGCCGAGGCGGCCTCGGCGTCGTCGGGTTCGCCACACGCCTCGACAAGGGTCAACGCGTCGGTGACCAGCGCGTCCACGAGCTCGGCGCGTGCCGCCTCGTCGTCCCAGGAAATCGACGGCTTGGCCGGAGAGTCGTAGTCGTGGGCGAGAAGGGCAACGTCGCTCGCGTGTTCCACGACGCGGCGCACGCGCCGGATCGCGCCGACCAGTTGGGTGACGGTGTCCTGGGTGGCGACGGCGTCATCGAGCAGCGTCGAATCGAGGGCCCGACGGGTCTTTCCCTTTAAGACACCGGTGGCGTCAACGACCGAGCGCACGGCCTCGAAGATTCGCTCGGGATGGGCCGAAGCGCGCAGGCGCGAACGCCAGTAGGTGAGGACGGTGAAGTCAAAGCCGGCGTCATCGAGGGCGAGACCGCAGGCCACCTTCCAGCTGATCCGATCGGTCAGCGCCCGGGCCGCGTCACGGTCCGAGAGCCCCTCGAGCGCCTGGAGGACCATGACCGAGGCCACGGTGTCAGCCGGGATCGAGGGCCGCCCGCGCTTGGAGACAAAGAGGTCCTCGAACATCTCGTCGGGGAAGAGATCGTGGCGATGATCGGCTAAGAACGCCTCGACGCTCCCTTGGGGCACGAGTTGTCGGCAGTGTGCCGCTGCGTCGAGCAGTTCACGGTTAGATTCGCTGAGTCCTTGCACCCTTCAAGTCTCGGCGCCCAAGGCCACCAACTTCGGCTTTGTGAGCCGAATTCTTCAACAGTCTCCTAGGCGTGCTCGGGCACCGTCGCCACGCGTGGCACGGGACGCGAGCGGTCTCTAAGATGCGGTTCACGTCGAGGCGCAGGGGCTCGGGTGACGGCGCGATCGTGGCCGTCGCGCTCTAGCCTCTCGACCAGGTGTCAGGACAGCCCGGGGGCGCGCCGGGGGACGGGGGGTCCCATGGCCACGACAACCACCACCGACCACGAGGCGAGCGACCGCCGGCTGCGCCGGGTCCTGTCGCGCAGCCAGCTGCTGATGCTGTCGCTGGGCGCCATCATCGGCTCGGGCTGGCTGTTCTCGGCCATGACGGCCGACGCCCTGGCGGGGCCGGCGTCCTACGTCTCGTGGATCGTCGGGGGCGTGCTGGTGCTGCTGATCGCGGTGGCCTACGCGGAGGTGGCGACCATGCTGCCGCGCTCGGGGGCCATCGTGCGCTACCCTCACCTGACCCACGGGGGCTACACCGGGTTCATCCTGGGCTGGGCCTACCTGCTGGCCAGCGCCTCGGTGCCGGCCATCGAGGCCATCGCCACCGTGCAGTACATCGGACCCCAGGCGCCCGCGAGCTGGCACCTGCTGGAGTCGCCGGTGACGACCTCGTCGATCCTCCACTTCCCCGAGGGCTGGCTCTTCACGGTCTTCTTGCTGCTGGTCTTCTTCTTCATCAACCTCTACGGGGCGAGGTTCCTGGGTCGCCTGAACAACACCGTCATGGTCTGGAAGATCCTGATGCCGGTCGCCACCTTCATCTTGATCTTCTTCCTGTCGTTCCACTCCGGCAACTTCTCGCCCCCGGGAGGCCCGGCGATCGCTGGCTGGCACGAGGTCTTCTACATCATCCCGGGCGCCGGGATCATCTTCTCCTACCTGGGCTTTCGCCAGGCGCTGGACTTCGGCGGCGAGGCGCGCGACCCCCAGCGTGACATCCCCTTCGCCACGGTGGTCTCGGTGCTGATCGGCATCGTCATCTACACGCTGCTGCAGATCGCCTTCACCGGTGGGATCGTGTGGCACTACTTCGGGATCGCCACCAACGACTACGCGGCCCTGGGGTCGCCCTCGTCGGCCGCCACGCACGTGCTGGTCACCGCAAGCCCGTTCTTCGCCATCATGAAGGCCTCCGGGGTCGCCTTCCTGGTGTCGGTGATGTCCTACCTGCTGATCGCCGATGCCTTCGTCTCCCCGATCGGCACCGGCTACATCTACCTGGGCACCGGCGGGCGCACCATCTATGGCATGGGGGTCTCGGGCTACGTGCCGGCCGCCGCGACGCGCGTGAGCCGGCGCACCCGCGTTCCCTGGGTCGCGTTGCTGGCGTCGTTCCTGGTGGCCGTGGCCTTCGTCTCGCCCAACAAGAGCTGGTTCTCCCTGGTGGGCATCATCACCTCGATGACGGTCTTCACCTACATCATGGGCGGCGTGTCCCTCCAGATCTTCCGGCGCACGGCCCCCGACCTGGCGCGCCCCTTCCGGCTCGGGGGGGCAGCCCTGTGGTCGCCGCTGGCGTTCCTGGCCGCGACCGCCATCGTCTACTGGTCGGGGTTCGCCACCGACATCGAGCTGGTGGCCCTGCTGTTCATCGGCCTGCCGCTGTACTCCTGGTTCTTCGCGGGGCCCCGGGGCTACATGCACCGCGGGGCGGCCGTGGTCGTGGGGGCCGTGTTCCTGGTGGCCTGGGTCCTCCTGATGCACTGGGGCCACTGGGTGCTCTCGTCGGCTCTCGCGACCAACCCGGCCGAGCACGCCCCCTTCGTCACGTGGTACGCGCTGGTCGCCGTCGCCGTCTACGGCTTCACCGGGCTGTGCTGGCTCTTCGGCAGCACCGAGGGCCGCCACCTGATCGTGCGCTCTCTCTGGCTGATCACCTACATCCTGGCCGAGGTGCTGCTCGCCTACTACGGCGCCTTCGGCGTCACCGCGCACGTCCCCAAGCTCCTCACCTTCCCCATCGACACGATCTGGGCGCTCGTGATCGGCCTGGTCTGCTACTACTGGGCCGTCGCCAGTGGCTACGAGACCGACGAGATCCGCGCGATCACCGCCTCGGGGTCGGGACTCGTGGCCGAGGGGCCCGCCAGCGACGCGGAGGCCTAGGCCGTCGCCTGGGTCGCGGTAGCGGTCGGTCGATAGGCTCGCGGAGATGACCGACCCGACTGCTCCGCCACGCCCCCAAGACGACCTGTTCCGTCACGTGAACGCCGCATGGCTCGCCGAGACCTCGATCCCACCGGACCGCTCGCGCTACGGGTCCTTCCACGAGCTGGCCGACGCCGCCGAGATCGCGGCGCGCGCCATCCTCGAGGAGTGCCGGCAGGCCGCGCCGGGCTCCGAGGCGCGCAAGATCGGCGACCTCTACGCGAGCTTCCTGGACGAGGAGCGCGTCGAGGCCCGGGGCGCAGACCCGATCGCGGCCACGCTGGCCGAGGTCGCCGCGGTCTCCAGCATGGATGAGCTGGTGGCCCTGCTCGGGCGCCTCGAGCGCAACGAGGTCGGTGGCTTCTTCGGCACCTACGTCGACCAGGACCCCGGCGACCCCGAGCGCTACCGCGTGCTGCTCGAGCAGGGGGGCATCTCGCTGCCCGACGAGAGCTACTACCGCGAGGAGCACTTCGCCAGCGTGCGCGAGGCCTTCGTGAGCCACGTGGCCCGCTCCCTGGCGCTGGCCGGCTGGGACGACGTCGACGCGCGCGCGGCGCGGGTCCTGGAGCTCGAGACGGCCCTGGCGGCGGGCCACTGGGACCAGGTGGCCTCGCGCGACGCGGTCAAGACCTACAACCTGATGACCTTTGACGCCCTGGCCGGTGTCGTCGGCCCGCACCTGAACACCTGGCGCGCGGCCCTGGGCGCGCCCGCGGTGGCCTTCGACGAGGTGGTGGTGCGCCAGCCGAGCTTCGCGGCGACCCTGGCGGCCGAACTCGTCGAGGACCGCCTCGCGGCCTGGCGCGACTGGCTGGCCTGGCGGGTCGTGCGAGCGGCCTCGCCCTACCTGTCGTCGGCCTTCGTCGAGGCCCACTTCGACTTCTACGGGCGCACCCTGA
>JAKABC010000135.1 GCA_021802025.1 Actinomycetes bacterium | reverse complement strand
GGCGACCGAGGGCGCGGTCGCCCCGAGCAGGGTGTCCACGCGCGCGTAGGCGCGCGCGAAGGCCTCGATCATGCGGGTGCGCACCTTAAGGGCCTGGCCGTAGTAGGCGTCGTAGTAGCCGGCCGAAAGGGCGTAGGTGCCGAGCATGATACGGCGCTTCACCTCGTCGCCGAAGCCGGCGGTGCGCGTGGCCACGTTCATCGCCTCAACGTCGGCGCCGTCAACGCGCAGTCCGTAGCGCACCCCGTCGTAGCGCGCCAGGTTGCTCGAGGCCTCGGCCGGGGCGATGAGGTAGTAGGCCGACAGGCCGAGCTTGAGCTCGGGGATCGAGACCTCCTCGAGCGTGGCGCCGGCGCGCGCGAGCGCCTCGGCCGCCCGCTCGACCGCGGCCACGACCTCGGGGTCGGCGCCCTCGATCAGTTCGCGGCACAGCCCGACGCGCCGCCCGGCCACTCCGTCGTCGAGGTGGCTCACGAGGTCGGGTGCCGCCTCGGGCAGCGAGGTCGTGTCGCGCGGGTCGTGGCCGGCGATCACCTCGAGGACGAGCGCGGCCTCGGCCACCGTGGCCGCGAAGGGACCGATCTGGTCGAGCGAGCTGGCAAAGGCGATAAGCCCGTAGCGCGAGACGAGCCCGTAGGTCGGCTTCACCCCGACCAGTCCGCAGAGCGCGGCCGGCTGGCGGATCGAGCCGCCGGTGTCCGAGCCGAGCGCGACGGGCACCATCTCGGCCGCGACCGCGGCCGCCGAGCCGCCCGACGAGCCGCCCGGCACCCGGGAGGGATCGAGGGGGTTGCGGGTGGGACCGTAGGCCGAGGTCTCGGTCGACGAGCCCATCGCGAACTCGTCCATGTTGGCCTTGCCCAGCGCGACGGCCCCGGCGCCGGCGAGCCGCTCGACCACCGTGGCGTCATAGGGCGGCCGCCAGTCGGCGAGGATGCGCGAGCCGGCCGTCGTCGGCTGGCCGCGCACGCAGAGGTTGTCCTTGAGGGCGACGGGCACCCCGGCCAGGGGCAACCACTCGCCGGCCGCGACGCGCTCGTCGACGCGCCGGGCCGCAGCGAGCGCGCCCTCGGGGTCGAGGTGGATGAAGACGTTGAGCTCCTCGTTGCGCGCGGCCACCCGCTCGAGACTCCCCGCCACGACCTCGAGCGCGCTCATCGCGCCGTCGCGCACCGACGCGGCGACCTCGAGCGCGTTCACGGGGCCTCGCCGATGATCCGCGGCACGCTGAAGCGGTTCTCGGCCACGTCGGGCGCCTGGGCGAGCACCTCGGCGCGCTCGAGGCTCTCGCGCACCTCGTCCTCGCGCACGACGTTGACCAGCCCGTGGGGGTGGGCCGTGGGCGCCACGCCCGCGAGGTCGAGCGCCTCGAGGTCGCGCGCGTGCTCGAGCACCTGGGCCAGCTGGTCGGTGAAGCGCTCGAGCTCGGCCTCATCCAGGGTGATGCGCGCGAGCCGGGCGACCTTGGCCACCTCCTCGCGCGAGAGCCGCGTCATCAGGCCAGCACCCGGGCGAGGAAGGCCGTGACGGACGCCTCGACGAGGTCGCGGTCGTTGTCGAGCGTCGCCACGTGGTAGGAGTCCTCGAGCCAGATCCGCTCGAGGGGGCCGCTCACGCGCTCGGCGACGAGGTCCCCGTTCTCGGGTGGGACGACGTGGTCCTCGCGGCTCGAGAGCAAGAGCACCGGGCAGGTGAGACGCGCGAGGTCGGCCTCGACCGCGGCCAGGGCGCGAAAGAGGCTCTGGGCGCCGGCGAGGGGGGTGGCGTCGTAGCTGAGCTCGCGGGTCCCCTCGCGCTTGATGTCCGAGCCGATCGCCTCGACCGTGGTGAGGCCCGCCTCGAGGAGCTGGCCGATCCCCTCGAGCGTCTCGGGCTGGGCCTTGACGAGGGGGTTGATCAGCGCGGCGCCGGCGACCTCGCGGGTCTCGGCCAGGCGCACGGCGAGGGTGCCGCCCATCGACAGGCCCACCACCGCGACGCGACCACCCCGGCGAGCGAGGCGCTCGTAGGCCGCCTCGGCCTCGCCGAGCCAGTCCTCGAAGCGCGTCGCGAGCATGTCCTCGACGCTCGTGCCGTGGCCGGGCAGGCGGGGCAGCTCGACGCTGTAGCCGGCCGCGGCGGCCGCCTCCGCCAGGGGTCGCAGCGAGGTCGGGTTGCCCGTGAAGCCGTGCAGCACGAGCACGCCCGCGGCCGCGCCCGCGTGGGAGAAGGGCTCGCAACCAGGGAGGACCTCGCTCGACATGGCCCTCACACTATCGGTTGGGCCCCCGCGCTCTCGAGGGGCCGACGCTCCACGCTGCGCACCGCGAGCGCCGCGCCGAGCCCGACAAGCGCGACCACGCCCCCGATGAGGAAGGGGAGGTGGAAGGTCCCGAGCCACGCCGCGGTCCGTGCGTGGACCCCGAGGCGCGACGCGCGCGCGAGGCCCTGCTGGAGCGTCGCGAGCACCTCGATGCCGGCCACCTCACCGACCTGCATCGCGAGCAGCTGGGCGGCCGACATCACCCCGAACTCGTGGACCTCGACCTCGCTCGCCATGACCGAGCTGGACGCGGGCATCGCGACCCCCATGGCCAGTCCCGACAGGCCGAGGGCGAGCCCGATGACCCAGGGGCTCGTGGTCGCCCCCAGCGTGGCGAACAGCGCCATCGAAGCCACCAGCGACACCGCCCCGGCGACCGCGCTCGTGCGCTCGCCGATCCGGTAGGCCACGTAACCCGCCACCGGCGAGCTGAGGGCGAAGACCAGGGGCCGGGCGATCGCGAGTCCCCCGGCCCCGGTCACGCTGTAGCGGTAGGCCTCTTCCATCATGAGCGGGAAGAGGAAGAAGCCCCCGAAGTAGGCGAAGTTGGCCGCGGCGCGCAGCACCAGGGGCCCGAGGAAGTTGCGCCGGGTGAAGTAGCGGGCCGGGATGAGCGGGTGGGCCGCGGTGCGAAGACGCCCCACGTAGACCACGATCCCCGCCGCGCCGGCGACGAAGGCACCCAGGGTGAGCGGGTCGCGCCAGCCGAGCGAGGGGCCGATCGACAGGCCCAGCATCACCAGGGTCACCGCGAGGGAGAGGGCGAGCGAGCCCACCCAGTCGAGGGCGCGCAACTCGGCGCGCGCCGCCGCCCGACGCGCGGCTTGCGCCCCGGCGTCGAGCGACGAGGCCGGCAACAAGAGCGAGACGACGACGAGGGCCACGGCGATGAGCGCGAGCTGGAACCAGAACAGCGTCCGCCAACCGAAGGCCTGGATGATCGGCGAGCCGAGCGACACCCCGATCACCGGCCCCCCCGCCCCCACCAGGCTCCACCAGCCCAGCGCCTTGACCCGTTCCTCGCGCGAGAACGCCGCGTTCACCAGTGCCCCCGACGCCGTGCCGGTGGCGGCGCCCTGGACGCCGTCGAGGGTGCGCGCGGTGATGAGCGTCGCGACGTCGTGGCTGAGGGCGGTGAGGGCCGCCGCGACCAGCGCCCCCGCCAACCCCACGAGGTAGAGCCGTCGGTGGCCGACGACGTCGCCCACCTTGCCCAGGAGGGGCGCGGCCAGGCCGTAGGCCAGCAGGGGTCCGACCATCGTCCAGGTGAGCGTGCCGACCGAGGTGTGCAGCTGGTGGGCCACCGTCGGCAGGGCGACGATGAAGACGGTGAAGGTGAAGTTGAGGGCGAAGAGGCCCGCGAGCAGCGCCCACAGCACCCACCACGCGTGGCGCGTGGAGACCCCCGCGCGCGCCTGGACCCGCCGGCGAACGAGCGCCCACCAGTTCAGGTCGCTGCCGACCTCGGTGCCCAGGGCCCCGAAGGCCGCCGCGCCGGGGTCCGCAATCGGGTCGAGGAGGGCGTCGGGGTCGTCGCGGCGCGCCCGCGGCGGCCGGACTAGCCGAGCTCGCCCAGCCGCGCGGCCAGTTCGGCCACCCCCCATCGGTCCCCCTTCTCCAGGGTCTCGGTCATCGTCCAGTTCCTAAAGAGCCGGACCGTGCCCCCCTGGACGAAGTAGACGTGCCCGGTGATCGGGCAGTCGCGCGTCGAGAGCGCCGCCACCAGCGGTGACACGTTGGCCGGGTCCCAGACGTCGAACGCGGCCGGGTCGGCGGGCTTGACGACGTAGTCCGAGAGACCCGGGGTCGACTCGGTCATCCGGGTCCGCGCGGCCGGGGCGATCGCGTTGACCCGCACGCCGTAGCGGCCGAGCTCCTCGGCGGCGATCACGCTGAGCGCGGCGATCCCGGCCTTGGCGGCCCCGTAGTTGGACTGGCCGACGTTGCCCAACAGGCCCGAGGTCGACGAGGTGTTCACGACCGCGGCCGCGACCTCGTGGCCGGCCTTGGCCCGCTCGCGCCAGTAGGCGGCGGCGAAGCGCAGCGGGACGAAGTGTCCCTTGAGGTGGACCCTGACGACCGAGTCCCAGTCGTCCTCCGACAGGTTCACGAGGACCCGGTCGCGCAGGATGCCGGCGTTGTTCACGAGCACGTGCAGGTCCCCGAAGGCCTCGATGGCCGCCGCGATCAGGGACTCACCGCCCGCCCAGGTGGCCACGTCGTCGTGGTTGGCGATCGCCTCGGCCCCCATCGCGCGGATCTCGGCGACGACCTCCTCGGCGGCGCTCGCCGCGCCGCCCGAGCCGTCCAGGCCCGCGCCGAGGTCGTTCACGACCACCTTGGCGCCCTCGGCCGCGAAGAGCAGGGCGTGCTCGCGCCCGATGCCCCGTCCGGCTCCGGTGATCACCGCGACGCGTCCCTCGAGCGCTCCCATTGGTCCTCCTTGGCTCAGCGAAGTGTACCGAGGTCGCCTAATGGGACTGGAAGGTCTATCCCAAATGGGGCAGGCTCTCCACCGAGCCGCTGACTGGTGATCACTCTGTCCGCCTGAGCCTCGAGCTCTAGCGCTAGA
>JAKABC010000134.1 GCA_021802025.1 Actinomycetes bacterium | reverse complement strand
CCCGACGCGCGCGCACGCCCCGGCGCCGCGCCGCTATAGACCGGAGGGGTGATGCGCGGTCCCGTCATCGTCACGGGCGGCGGGACCGGGGGCCACGTCTTTCCCATGGAGGCCATCGCCGAGGCGCTGCGCGCCCGGGGTGTCGCGCCCGGTGAGATTCGCTACGTCGGCAGTCGCCGGGGCCAGGAGGGCCGGCTCCTGGGCGGCGGGCCCGTCGCCTTGACCCTGCTGCCGGGCCGGGGTCTGCGCCGCTCCCTGCGGCCCTACGACCTGGCCGTGAGCGCCGTCGCCGCCCTCGGGCTCGTCGCGGCCCTCCTCACCGCCGTGGCGCTGGTGGGACGGTGGCGGCCGCGGTGCGTCGTCTCGGTGGGCGGCTACGCGTCCTTCGCCACCTGCGCGGCGGCCGTGGTGTGGCGAGTCCCCCTGGTGCTCGTCGACTTCGACGCCGTGCCGGGTGCGGTGCACCGTCTCTTCCGGCGCGCGGCCGCGCGCCGCTGTGTCGCCTTCGGCTTCCCCGCGGACGACGCGGTCGTGACCGGCACCCCCCTGCGCGCGGCGATCGAGGCCGTCGACCGCAGCGACGACGCGCGCGCCCGCGCCCGCGCCGCCACCGACCCCCCGCTTCCCCCGGACCGACTGGTGGTGGTGGTGATGACCGGGTCGCTCGGCTCGCGCCGGGTGAACGACGCGGTCGCCGACCTCGCGGCGCGCTGGGCGGCGCGGCCCGACCTCACGATCATCCACGTCACCGGCGAGCGGGACTACCAGCGCGTGCTCGCGCGTCGGGTGGCCGGCGACCTCGACTACCGGGTGGTGGCCTTCGCCGACATGGCCGAGCTGTGGGCGGTCTGTGACGTCGCGGTCTGTCGGGCCGGGGCGGTCACGGTCGCCGAGTTGACCCGCCTCGCGATCCCCGCGGTCGTGGTGCCGCTGCCCGGCGCCCCGGGAGACCACCAGCGTCGCAACGCCGAGGCGCTGGCCGCCGTGGGCGGCGCGCGGGTCATCGAGGACGCGTCGTGCGACGCGGAGACCCTGGCCGAGGCGCTCGAAGCGCTCGAGGCGCCCGCCGCCCGCGCGGCGATGGCGAGCGCGCTCGGGGCGCTCGGGCGTCGTGACGCGGCGGCGGCCATCGCCGAGGTGGTCGAGGGGGCGTCGCGGTGAGCCTCCTCACCCCGGGACGGCGCGTGCACGTCATGGGCGTGGGCGGCGCGGGCATGAGCGGGCTCGCCCTGTGGCTGGCCGAGCGAGGTGCGGCCGTGAGCGGCTGTGACACCGCACCGTCGCCGGTGCTCGACGAGCTCGCGGCGCGACGGATCGCCGTCTCCCTCGGTCACGACCCCTCCCACCTGGCCGGGGTGGACGCGGTGGTGTGGTCGCCCGCGGTGGCCGAGAACAGCCCCGAGCTCGCCGCGGCCACGGCGCTCGGCCTGGAGCGGGTCGAGCGACCCGGGGCCCTGGCCCAGGTGACCGGGGCCACGCCGACCTGGGGCGTGGCGGGCACGCACGGCAAGACGACGGCCACCTCGATGCTCGTCCAGGTGGCCCTGGCGGCCGGGCGCGACGCGGGCTGGCTCCTCGGTGCCCCGGTGCTCGGGGTCGGCGCGAACGGCCACTTCGGCGCCGACGGACTCGTGCTCGAGGTCGACGAGAGCTACGGGACGATGTCCGGGGTCGTGCCCCAGGCGTTGGCGCTGACCAACGTCGAGCCCGACCACCTCGACCACTACGGCACCCTCGAGCGGCTCGAGGCGGCCTTCGCCGCGCTCGTCGCGCGCACGATCGGCCCGGTCGTGGCCTGGGTCGAGGACCCGGGCGCCGCCCGGGCTCTGGCGCACGCCGCGCGACCCACCACCGTGGGGACGGCGCCGTCGCGGGAGTGGTGCGTCCAGGAGGTGGCGCTGCGTCGGGACGGCTCGCGTTTCACCCTGAGCGGCCCGGGCGAGCGCCTCGAGGTCGACCTACGGGTGACGGGCCGCCACAACGTGGCCAACGCCGCGGTCGTCGCCGCGCTCGCGCGGACCCTGGGCGTCGAGGCGCGCGCCGTCGAGCGGGGGCTGTCGAACTTCCTCGGGGCGCCGCGACGCTTCCAGCGCCGCGGCGCGTGGCGCGGCGTCGACGTGGTCGAGGACTACGCCCACCTACCCGGCGAGATCGCCGCGACCCTGGCCGCGGCCGGTGAGCTCGGCTACGGCCGCGTGGGGGTCGTCTTCCAGCCCCACCGGGTGACCCGGACCCTGGCGCTCCTGGGGAGCTTCCCGGCGGCCTTCGACGGCGCCGCCCTGGTCGTGGTCACCGACCTCTACCGGGCCGGCGAGCCCAACCCCGAGGGGGTCACCGGCGAGCGCGTGGCGACGGCGATCGCCGAGCGCGGCTCCGTGGCGTCGGTCCGCTACGTCCCCGACCTCGATCGGGTCGGTGAGACGCTCGAGGCGTCCCTCGAGGACCTCGACCTCGTGCTGGTGATGGGCGCGGGTGACGTCGGGCGAATCATCGCCGAGTTGCCGGGGGGCCTCGGGTGAGCATCAAGCGCCTCCTCGACGTGGGCGGACCCCGGGTGATCGAGCACGCCCCCCTCGGTGCGCGCACGACCTACCGGGTGGGGGGGAGCGCCCGGCTGCTCGTCACCCTCGCGCGTCGCGACGACCTCGACGAGCTCGGCCCGCTGCTGGGTGAGCTCGGGCTCGGCCTCGTCGCCCTGGGCAACGGCTCGAACCTGCTCGTCGCCGACGGCGAGCTCGAGGTCTGCGTCGTGCGCCTCGAGGGTGAGTTCGCCGAGCTCGACTGGCGCGAGGACGGCGACGGGGTGCTCTGCGAGCTCGGCGCGGGGCTCGACCTGCCCGTGGCGGCCCGCCGGCTGGCGCGCGCCGGGGTGACCGGCTTCGAGTGGGCGGTGGGGGTGCCCGGCACCGTCGGGGGCGCCGTCGCCATGAACGCCGGGGGCCACGGGTCGGACCTCGCTGCCTCCCTCGTCGCGGCGACGCTGTGGCGCGGCGGGTCGACGGTGCGCGTCGACGCCACCGCGCTCGAGCTCGGGTATCGCCACAGTGCGCTCGCCCCCGGCGAGCTCGTGCTCGACGCCACGCTGCGCCTCGAGCGCGGGGACCCGGCGACGGCCGAGGCGGAGGTCCGCGCGGTGGTGCGCTGGCGTCGCGAGCACCAACCCGGCGGGGCCAACGCGGGCTCGGTCTTTCGCAACCCCCCGGGCGACCACGCGGCCCGACTCATCGAGGAGGCCGGGCTGAAGGGGTGGCGCCGGGGGAGCGCCCGGGTCAGCGAGAAGCACGCCAACTTCATCCAGGCCGACGAGGGCGGGCGCGCCGGGGACGTCTACGAGCTGATCGTCGAGGTGCGCGCGCGGGTCCTCGAGGCCACCGGGGTCGCCCTGGTGTGCGAGAACCGCTTCCTCGGCTTCGAGGTGCCCGCGTGAGTCGGCGCGCGCCGGTGGCCACGCGCGGGCGTCGGGGGGCCCCGACCCCCCCGAGAGAGCCCGCCGGGGAGTCGCGGCGAGCCCACCGGCCCCGGGTGCGACGCTCGACGCTCGTCGTCGTGGTGCTCGCCCTCGTCGTCACGGGCGTCGTCTTGGGCGGCCGGTGGCTGCTGCACCGGCCGTTCTTCGAGGTCCGCCACGTCACGCTCACCGGGCTGCACCACGAGACGGCCGCCCAGGTCCTCGCCGCGACCGGCCTAGGTGCGCACCCCGCGATGATCGACGTCAACCCCGGGGCGATCGAGCGCGACCTGGCACGCTTCCCCTGGATCGCCCGGGCGCGCGTGGTGCGTCGCTGGCCCGACACGGTCGTGGTCACCGTCACCGAGGCCACGGCGGTGGCCGTCGCCTACGGCCCGGGCCACCACCTCGACTACGTGAGCGCCGCCGGCCGGGACCTCGGGCCCGCGCCGTTGCGGGCCGACCTGCCCACGCTCTCGGTGACCGGGAGCCCGGGCCCCTGGCCCTACGCGACTCGGGGCCGCGCCGCCGCCTACGTCGCGAGTCGCCTGCCGCGGGCCTTCGCCTACCAGGTGCGCACGATCACCGAAGACCGTCTGGGTCACGTGGCGCTGGTGCTCACCACGCCGGTGCGCTTCGAGTTGGGCCTGGCGACCAACCTCCACGCGAAGTTCGTCGCCGTGGCCTCGGTCATCGCGCACAGTACGCTGGTGCCGGGCGACGTCATCGACGTGACCGTCCCGGGGGAGCTCGCCGTGACCCCTCCCAAGGGGTAGTCATTTGACCCCTTTAGGGGGGCTGAGTAGCCTTCGGGGACTACCCCTCGCCCTGGGGGCTGACCGAACGCACAGACAAGGGGATCCGATGAGCCTGACCCAGAGCAACTACAACGCCGTGATCAAGGTCATCGGCGTGGGGGGCGGGGGCGCCAACGCGGTCAACCGGATGATCTCGGCCGGGCTCAAGAACATTGAGTTCATCGCCGCCAACACCGACGCCCAGGCCCTGTTGCTCAGCGAGGCCGACCTCAAGATCGACATCGGCCGTCAGCTCACGCGGGGGCTGGGGGCCGGGAGCGACCCCGACGTCGGCCGCCAGGCCGCCGAGGACCACCGGGCCGAGATCGAAGATGCCCTCAAGGACACCGACATGGTGTTCATCACCGCGGGCGAGGGCGGCGGCACCGGGACCGGGGCGGCCCCGGTGGTCGCCGAGATCGCGCGCTCCCTGGGGATCTTGACCATCGGCGTGGTCACCCGGCCCTTCTCCTTCGAGGGCAAGCGTCGCGCGACCCAGGCCGAGAAGGGGATCCAGAACCTTCGCGACAAGGTCGACACCCTGATCGTCATCCCCAACGACCGGCTGCTCTCGGTGACCGCGCCGGACACCTCGATGCTCGACGCCTTCAAGATCGCCGACGACGTCCTGCTCTCGGCCGTGCGCGGCGTCACCGACCTGATTACGGTGCCGGGACTGATTAACCCCGACTTCGCCGAC
>JAKABC010000133.1 GCA_021802025.1 Actinomycetes bacterium | reverse complement strand
GTTGATGGTCTCGGCGGTGCGCGGCCGGGCCCAGGAGCTCGGCCGCCCCTTCCCCACGACGCGGATCCTCGGGGTGCCCCGGGTCTTTCTCACCCACGACCGGCCCGACCACCTGCTGGCCGAGATCGGCCTCGACCCCGAGGGCCTGGCCGGCGCCTTCACCCGGTTGCTGCGCGATGAGCCGGAGTTCGCGCCGGCGGCGCCCGAGGCGCCCCGCGCCCGCTTCGTCTAGGGGTCGCGCGCCGACCACCGCCGGTAGGGTGGCGCCGTGAGTTACGAGATCGACAAGTCCGACGAGGAGTGGCGTGCCACCCTCGACCCCGACCGCTACGCCGTGCTGCGCCAGGCGGCGACCGAAGCGCCCTTCTCGGGGTCGCTGCTGCACGTCGACAAAGAGGGCGTCTTCACCTGCGCCGGGTGCGGCCAGGTGCTCTTCTCCTCCGCCCAGAAGTTCGACTCGGGCTGCGGCTGGCCCAGCTTCGACGCCTGCGAACCGGGCACGATCGTCGAGCGCGCCGACCGCTCGCTCTTCCGTGAGCGCACCGAGATCCTCTGCGCGCGCTGCGGCGGCCACCTGGGCCACGTCTTCCCCGACGGCCCGACCCCGACGGGGCTGCGCTACTGCGTGAACTCCCTCGCCCTCGACTTCGACGACGGGCCGCGGGACTAGCGGCTCCGCCCCCTACACGTCGAGGAAGCGGCGGATCGCGATCGCCGAGCCGACCGAGCCGATCACCACGCCCACCACGAGCACGACCGTGTTCGTCCCCACGAGGGCCGAGGCGTTGAGGGCGAACTCGTTGTGCAGCGGGTACCAGGTGTGCAGCGCGGTGACCGCCAGGATCGCCACCGCCGAGCCCAAGAGGCCCTCGATGAAGCCCTCGGTGATGAAGGGCACGCGGATGAACCAGTTGGTCGCGCCCACGAGCTTCATGACCGAGACCTCCCGCCGGCGCGAGAAGATGGCCATGCGGATGGTGTTGAGGATGAGCACGGTGGCCGAGAGCAGCAGCACCGCGGCCAGAGCCAGAAAGACGATCTGGAGGATCCGGATGGCGTGGTTCATCTGGCGGATCTGCTGTTCGGGCGCGGTCACCTGGTAGACGCCCGGCTCGTTGGTGAAGGTCGACTGGACGGTGAAGGCGTCGGTGGGCACCGTCGGCACGCAGCGGAACGACGAGGGCGTCGCCGAGGGCGTCAGGACCGACCACTCGTCGGCCGGCAGCAGGGTCTTGGCCTGCTGGTAGTCCTGGGCCTGCGTGAAGTACTGGCAGTCCTTGACGATCGGCATGCCGGCGAGCTGGGTCTTAACCGAGCCGATCTCGCTCGTTGAGGCGTTGGGCTGCATCCAGATCGTCACCCGGGTCCCCTGCTGCCACTGGGCCGACGCCTGAGCCGCCGACTGCTTGAGCAGGAGGGCCGAGCCGACCAGGGAGAGCGAGACGGCCACGGTCAACACGGCCGCCACGGTCATCATCCGGTTGCGCCAGAGGTTCGTGAAGGTCTCTTTGAAGGCGTAGCGCAGGTAGACGCGCATCAGATCGCCACTCCCTCGTCGATGCCGTAGACGCCCCGCACCTGGTCGCGGACGATCTCGCCGCGGTCGAGCTCCACGACGCGCCGGCGCATCCTATCGACCAGGGCCTTGTCGTGGGTCGCCATGACGACCGTCGTGCCGGTGCGGTTGATCCGCTCGAGCAGGGCCATGATCGACTCGGAGTTCGCCGGGTCTAAGTTCCCGGTGGGCTCGTCGGCGAGCAGGATGAGCGGTCGGTTGACGAAGGCCCGAGCCACCGCGACGCGCTGCTGCTCGCCGCCGGAGAGCTCGTGGGGCAGGTTCTTGGACTTGTCGGCGAGACCCACCAACTCGAGGATCTGGGGCACCTGGCTCTCGACGGTCGAACGGGGCCGACCGATCACCTCCAGGGCGAAGGCGACGTTCTCGAAGACCGACTTGTTGGGCAGGAGGCGGAAGTCCTGGAAGACGCAGCCGATGTTGCGCCGCAGGTAGGGCACCCGCCACTTGGGCAACTCGCCGATGTCGCGCCCCGCCTCGAGGATCCGTCCGACGTCGGGGGTCTCCTCGCGCAGCAAGAGGCGCAGGAAGGTCGTCTTGCCCGAGCCCGAGGCGCCGACGAGGAAGACGAACTCCCCCTTCTCGATGTCCAAGGTCACGTTGCGCAGCGCGGGCGTGCCGTTCTTGTAGGTCTTCGACACGTTCTCGAAACGAATCACGTCTGGGGCTCCGACTCTCGACGCGACGGGTGGGCGTCCGCGCTCATTCTACCGGGACGCCCCCGGGCGCTGGGACCCCACATCGGTCCTCACCAGGCGAATCACCGATTCTTATCCGGCCGCGCGCTGGCGGCGCAGCTCGGCCTCCATGAAGCCGTCGAGGTCGCCCTGGAGCACGGACTCGACGTTGCCGGTCTCGTGGTCGGTGCGGTGGTCCTTCACGAGCTGGTAGGGCGCGAGGACGTAGCTGCGGATCTGGCTGCCCCAGGCGTTGTCGGCGCGCTGGCCCGAGAGCGCGTCGAGCTGGGCCTGGCGCTCGGCGCGGGCCCGCTCGGCCAGCTTCGCCTCGAGGATCTGCATGGCCCGCGCGCGGTTCTGGTGCTGGGAGCGCTCGTTCTGGCAGCTCACCACGATCCCGGTGGGCAGGTGCGTGATCCGGATCGCCGAGTCGGTCTTGTTGACGTGCTGCCCGCCCGCGCCCGAGGAGCGGTACGTGTCCACGCGCAGGTCCTTCTCGTCGATCTCGACCTCGGAGGCGTCGTCGTCGAGCAGGGGCGTCACGTCGAGGCTGGCGAAGCTCGTCTGGCGTCGGGCCTGGGCGTCGAAGGGGCTGATGCGCACCAGCCGGTGCACGCCCCGCTCGGCCGATAGCCAGCCGTAGGCGAAGCGACCCTTCACGATGAACGTCGCCGACAGCAGTCCCGCCTCTTGTCCCTCGGTGGCCTCGTCGACCTCGACCTGGTAGCCGTGGCGCTCGGCCCAGCGCGTGTACATGCGCACGAGCATCTCGGTCCAGTCCTGGGCGTCGGTGCCCCCGGCCCCGGCGTGGAGGTCGACGATGGCGTCGTTCTCGTCGTAGGGGCCGCTCAACAGGCTCTGGGTCTCCAGGGCCGACAGGTCGGCCTCGAGCGCCCCGACGCCGGCCGCGAGCTCCTCGGCCAGTGAGTCGTCGGCCTCCCCGCCCTCGAGACTCTCTCCGATCAGGCTCGACAGGACCTCGGCGTCCTCGAGGCGGCGCCCGAGGCCGTCGAAGGCCTCGAGGTCGTTGGTGAGCCGTCCCAGCTCGGTCGTGACCTGGCGGGCGTGGTCCTGGTCGTCCCAGAGCTGCGGGTCGGCGGCCAGCGCGCTCAGCTCGTCGCGTCGGGCCCGGGAGGCGTCGACCCGCAGGTAGTCGCGCGCCGCGGCCCAGCGCTGACGCAACTCGCCCAAGACGGCGTCGGCCTGACGGAGCGCCTCGACCCTAGCGTCGGCCATGGCACTGCTTGAACTTGCGACCGGACCCGCACCAGCACGGGTCGTTGCGCCCCGGCTTGGCGCGCTCGTCGCTCGTCGCGCCCGAGCGGTGGTCCGGCAGCTCGGTCGCTCCCGGGGCGACCGCGTTCGCGTTGGTCCGCGCCCCCACCAGCCCCTCGTCGACCGACTCGTCGGCCGCGCCCGGCTCGGCGACCACCTCCACGTGGGAGATGAAGCGCACGTAGTCCGTGTCGATGTTCTTGAGGAGCTGCTCGAACATGACGTAGCCCTCCTTCTGCCACGCCGTGAGGGGGTCCTGCTGGGCGACCTGGCGCAGGTGGATGCCGTCGCGCAGGTAGTCCATGTCCGACAGGTGGTCGCGCCAGCGCTGGTCGACGATCTGGAGCATCACGTCGCGCTCGATCTCGCGGGCCATCTCCAGGCCGCCCTCGAACGCCTCGCACTTCTTCTCGTAGAGCTCGAGGGCGTCGCCGGCGACGAGGTCCGACACCGCCTCAGCGTCGCTGTACTGGGCGAGCAGGGCGTCGTCGATGCGCGTCGGGTAGTAGGTCTGCAGGTCGTGCAGGAGGGCGTGGCGGTCCCACTCCTCGACGAAGCGGCCCCCGATGTGGGCGTCGACCACCTCGCGCAGCGTGTCCTCGATGAGGGTGAGCGTCTGGTCGTGGATGTCCTCGCCGTCGATGATCTGCTGGCGCCGCTCGTAGATCACCTTGCGCTGCTCGTTCATCACCTCGTCGTACTTGAGGACGTCCTTGCGCATCTCGGCGTTGCGGGCCTCGACGGTGGTCTGGGCCCGCTCGATCGCGCGGGTGACCATCTTCGCCTCGATCGCCTCGTCCTCGGGCATGGTGCGGTCCATGACCCACGAGACGGCCCCCGTCGCGAAGATCCGCATCAACTCGTCCTCGAGCGACAGGCAGAAACGGCTCTCGCCGGGATCGCCCTGGCGACCGGAGCGGCCGCGGAGCTGGTTGTCGATGCGCCGCGACTCGTGGCGCTCGGTCCCGAGCACGTAGAGCCCGCCGAGGGCGCGGACCTCATCACCCTCGGCCTCGCAGATCGGGCGCCACTTGGCCAGGGCCGCGCCGTAGGCGGCGTCGTGCTCGGGCGCGCCGGGCTGGTGGCCCTGGCCCAGCGCGTCGCGGGCGGCCAGGCCCTCGGGGTTGCCCCCCAGGATGATGTCGACCCCGCGACCGGCCATGTTGGTCGCGACGGTCACCGCGTGCTTGCGCCCGGCCTGGGCCACGATCTCGGCCTCGCGGAAGTGCTGCTTCGCGTTGAGGACCTCGTGGGGGATCCCGGCCTTGGAGAGCTCGCGGCTCAGCAACTCGGACTTCTCGACCGACGCGGTGCCGAGCAGGACCGGCTGGCCCGCGTCGTAGCGCTCGCGCACGTCCTCGACGATCGCCTTGAACTTGCCGGCTTCGGTCTTGTAGATGAGGTCCGGGTGGTCGACCCGGCGTAGGGGCCGGTTGGTCGGTATCGGCACCACC
>JAKABC010000006.1 GCA_021802025.1 Actinomycetes bacterium | reverse complement strand
GGCCGCGATGTCCCGCGAGGTCGGGGTCCGCGCCCACCAGGTCGTAGAGCCGCGCACCCGTGCGCACGGCCTCGCCCACCAGACGCCCCAGGTGCTCGTGGGCCTCGCGGAAGGGCACGCCCGCGGCGACCAACGCCTCGGTGAGGTCGATCGCGACCACGAGCTCGTCGTCGGCGGCCGCGGCGGCGCGGGCCTCGTCGAACTCGAGCGAGCCGTAGGCGCCGGTGAGAGCGCGCAGCACCATCAGCACCTGGCGCACCGAGTCGAACAGGGGCTCCTTGTCCTCTTGGAGGTCGCGGTTGTAGCTGAGCGGTAGTCCCTTCAGGGTCACGAGCAGCCCGGTCAGGTTGCCCACCAGGCGCCCCGCCTTGCCCCGGGCGAGTTCGGCGACGTCGGCGTTCTTCTTGTGGGGCAGCATCGACGAGCCCGTCGTGAACGCGTCCCCGAGCCGGGCGAAGCCGAACTCGCTCGAGGTCCACAGCACCAGCTCCTCGCCGAGGCGGCTCAGGTGAACCCCGGTGAGGGCGATCGCGAAGAGGCTCTCGGCGACGAAGTCCCGGTCGCTCACCGCGTCCATCGAGTTCGCGAAGGGCGCCGCGAAGCCCAAGAGCCCCGCGGTGTAGGCGGGATCGAGCGCCAGCGAGCTGCCGGCGAGCGCGCCCGCGCCGAGCGGCGAGACATCGAGGCGCGCTCGCGCGTCCGCGAGGCGATCGACGTCGCGCACCAGCGCGAAGGCGTGGGCGCCCAGGTGGTGGCTCAACAGCACGGCCTGGGCCCGCTGGAGGTGGGTGTAGCCGGGTAGGCGGGCCTCGGGGTAGCGCTCGGCCAGGGCGACGAGGGCCTCGACGAGGTCGAGCACCCCCTCGCCCACTCGAGTCAGGGCGTCGCGGGTGAACAGGCGCAGCGTCGTGGCCACCTGGTCGTTGCGGCTGCGCCCGGTGTGCAGGCGGGCCCCGAGGGACCCCGCGAGCTCGGTGGCCCGACGCTCGATGGCCATGTGGACGTCCTCGTCACCCGCCGCGCGCACGAAGGTGCCCTCATCGAACTCGCGCTCGATCTGGATGAGCGCCCCGAGCAGTTCGTCGCGCTCGGCCTCGCTCAGCAGACCCGCGCGCTCGAGCCCGCGCACGTGGGCCGCCGAGCCCGCGAGGTCGTAGTGGTAGAGGGCCCGGTCAAAGCTGAAGCTCTCGGAGAGCTGGAAAAGAGCGTCGTCCATGGCCGCCTCGAAGCGGCCGGCCCACAGCGTCACGGCGAGGACCGCCTCGGGGTCGCGTTCTTCGCGCCCTGGCGCTGGGCCCAGGTCCTCACCCCGAGCCCGTAGATCCGCACGAAGCCCTCGGAGTCGGCGTGGCGGAAGGTGTCGGCCGCCTCGTAGGTCGCCAGGCCGTAGTCGTAGAGGGCCGCGGGGCCGCGCCGGCCGCTGATCGCGAGGACCCCCGGCGGGCTGAAGGTGAGGCGGACCTCGCCGGTGACGTGACGCTGGGTCTCGTCGATGAAGGCGTCGAGGGCCTCTTTGAGCGGTGAGAACCACAGGCCGTCGTAGACGAGCTCGGCCCAGCGCGTCTCGAGCCGGCGCTTCTCGTGGGCGAGGTCGCGCTCGAGCACCAGGCCCTCGAGGTCCTGGTGCGCGCCGATGAGCGCGAGCGCGGCCGGGCACTCGTAGACCTCGCGGCTCTTGATGCCGACCCGGCGGTTCTCCACCATGTCGAGGCGCCCGAAGCCGGTCGCCCCGGCGAGGGCGTTCAGCCGGGCGATGAGAGCGGCCAGCGCGAGCGGCTCGCCGTCCAGGGCGACGGGCACCCCGGCGTGAAACCCGACGACGACCTCGACCGGGTCGCCCGTGCGCACCCGGGTGAGGGTGAAGGGCTCCTCGGGCGGGGCGGCCCACGGGTCCTCCATCGCGCCGCACTCGATGGCCCGGCCCCACAGGTTCTCGTCGATCGAGTAGATCTTCTCCCGCGTGGCCGTGATCGGGATCTCCCACTTGTGGGCGACGTCGACCGAGTCGGCCCGGGTCAGGCCCCAGTTGCGCGCCGGCGCCAGGACCTCGAGGTCGGGGGCCAGCGCGTGCACGCCCACCTCGAAGCGGACCTGGTCGTTGCCCTTGCCGGTACAGCCGTGGGCCACCGCCGTGGCGTCGTGGCGCCGCGCCTGATCGACCAGGTGACGCACGATGACCGGCCGGCTGAGGGCCGACACCAGGGGGTAGCGACCCTCGTAGAGCGCGTTCGCGGCGATCGCCGGGGCGCAGAACTCCTCGGCCATCTCGTCGCGCGCGTCGACGACCACGCACGCGCTGGCCCCCGCGGCCAGCGCGCGGGCTTGGATCTGCTCGAAGCTCTCGGAGCCGGCGGGGTCCTGGCCGACGTCGACGAGCACGGCGACGACCTCGACGCCCCACTCTTCGATCATCCAGCGGATCGCCACCGACGTGTCCAGCCCGCCGCTGTAGGCGAGCACTACCTTCTTTTTCACTTCGCCTCCGTCAACTCGTCGAGTCCGGCCAGGACCCGGAACTGCGTGCTCAGGGCTTGTCCGCCGTGGGCGTCGGCGGCCACCACGAGGATCGTGTCGTCGCCGGCCACCGAGCCGAGCACGCCGGGCAGCGCGCTGCGGTCGAGCGCCGAAGCCACCACGTGCGCACAGCCCGGCGGCGTGCGCACCACGACCACGTTGGCCGAGTGCTCCACGGTGACGACCCACTCGCCCATCACCCGGCGCAGGTGGTCGAGCGGGGCCGGCGCCAGCTTGGGCGAGGCGGCCATGACGATGCGGCGCACGCCGTGCTCGTCGCGGATCTTCACCGTCCCGAGCTCTTGGAGGTCACGGGTGACCGTCGCCTGGGTGGCGCTGATCCCCTCCTCGTGGAGCCGCGCCACGATCTGGGCCGCGGTGGAGATGACCTCGCGGTCGATCATCGCGGCGATCCGGTGCTGTCGCTGGGCCTTGGTCACTGTCCCCCCTTGAGCCAGGCGAGCACGCCCAGCATCGCCGTGCGCCGGTGGAAGACCTGGCGCCAGACCCACGAGCGCTCCCCGTCGAGCACCCCGTCGGTCACCTCCTCGCCCCGGTGGGCGGGCAGGCAGTGCAGCACGACACAGCCCTCACCGGCCAGGTCCACCAGGGCCTCGTCGACCCGGTAGCCCGCGAGGTCCGCTCGGCGGCGCGCCGCCTCGGACTCCTCGCCCATCGAGACCCAGGTGTCGGTGTAGAGCACGTCGGCCCCGCGGGCGGCTTCGCGCGGGTCGCTCACGAGGCTCGGCCCGGCCCCGATCGCGAGGGCGTCCTCGGGGCCGCCCGGGACGAGCTGGTAGCCCGGGGGCGCCGCGACCACGACGCTCGCCCCGAGGTGCGCCAGGGCCACCGCGAGCGAGCGGGTGACGTTCGTCGCGTCCCCCACGTAGACCACGCGCAGACCGGCGAGCCCGCGCACGTCGCCGCCGGCGTGGGCCTCGGCGATGGTGAGCACGTCGGCCAGGGCCTGGGTCGGGTGGGCGGCGTCGGAGAGCAGGTTCAGAACCGATAGTCCCGGGCTCGCCGCACGGATCCGTTCGAGCACGTCGTGGCGGCGCACCCGCAGCGCGGCCACCGCGAAGGTCTGGGCGAGGGTGCGCGCGACGTCCTCGGCCGACTCGCGCGCGTCCAGGCCGATCTCCTCCCCGGTGAACTCGACCGGCCAGCCCCCCAACTGGTGGACCGCGACACTCGCCGCGGCCCGGGTGCGCAGGCTCGGGTGCTCGAAGACGAGCGCGACGGGCTCGTCCTCGTAGAGCGTGGCGTCCAGGGGCGCCGTGGCGAGGTCGAGCACCTCGAGCAGGTCGTCGCGGCCGAGGGCGTCGAGGGTGAGCAGGTGGCGGGTCACGCGACCACCTCGGTGTGGTGGCCCTCGCGCGCGAGCGCCGAGGCGAGCGCGTGGGGCCGACGGCCGTTGGCGAGCACGACGCGGCCCGCGCCACCGGCCAGCGCGTCGAGCGCCGCGCGGACCTTGGGGCGCATCCCCTCGCGCGCGGCGCCACTCGCCAAGAGAGCGGCGACCTCGGTCGCGCTCACCCGCGCGAGGCTCGTCGCGGGGTCCTCGGGATCGGTGCGCAGCTGGTCGACGTCGCTCAAGAGCACGAGGTCGGCCCCGAGGGCGCCCGCGAGGGCGCCGGCGGCGGTGTCGGCGTTGCAGTTGAGCAGCCGGCCGCCCTCGTCGGCGGCGATCGGGCTCACGACCGGCACGAGACCGGCCGCCCACTGGGCCTCGAGCGCGCGCGCCGTGACGACCGGCGTGTCCCCGGCCCGGCCCCACGCCGGGCCGAGGGGCCGCGACACCAAAAGACCCGCGTCGAGGCCCGTGAGCCCGACCGCCGCGATCCCGTGGGCGACGAGCCCGGCGACCAGGGCCGCGTTCACCGCCGCGAGGGCCATGGCCACGTAGCCCATGGTCTCGTCGTCGGTGACCCGCAGGCCGTCGATGAAGACGCTCTCGACGCGAAGCGCCCTAAGGAGGGCCTCGATCTGGGGGCCGCCCCCGTGGACGAGGGCCACGCGCTCGCCGGCGCGCCCGAGGGCGGCGAGGTCCTCGGCGAGGGCCCCAAGGGTCGCTGCTTCGGGCGTGAGGTCGTCGAGCGCGTGGCCGCCGAGCTTGGCGACGACGCTCACGGGGTCACCCCCGTGAGGGGCAGGCCGAGGGTCTCGGGCCGGCCGCTCGCCACGTTCCAGGCCTGGATGGCCTGGCCGGCCGCACCCTTGATGAGGTTGTCGATCGACGCGAGGGCCACCAGCCAGCCGGTGCGCTCATCCACCGCAACGCTCACGAAGCACAGGTTCGAGCCGACCGGGTCCTTCAGCGTCGGGGGCGCCTCGCTCACCACGACGCAGGGGTCGTGGGCGTAGCGCGCCTCGAGCAGCGCGAGCGCCGCGGACGCGCTGACCGGCTCGACGAGTCGCGCGTAGGCGGTCACGAGCAGGCCCCGGGCCACCGGGACGAGGTGGGGGGTGAAGAGGAGCTCGACGCCGAGCTCGGCCTCCATCTCGGGGGTGTGGCGGTGGCGGCCCAACCCGTAGGCCTCGGCGTTAGCCGCCAGGCGCGCGAAGTGCAGGCGCTCGCTGGTCGCGCGCCCGGCGCCCGAGACCCCCGAGAGCGCGTCGACGACGATCCCCGCGCGCTCGACGACGCCCGCGTCGACGAAGGGTCCCAGGGCGAGCGCGGTGGCGGTCGGGTAGCAGCCCGGCGCGGCCACCAGGCGCGCGCCGGCGAGCTCGTCGCGGTGGCGCTCAACCAGGCCGTAGACCGCGCGCGCCAGCATCTCGGGCGCGCGGTGCGCCTCGCCGTACCACGCCGCGTACTGGTCGGGGTCCTTCAGGCGGAAGTCGGCCCCGAGGTCGACCACCACGACCCCGCGCTCGACCAGGCCCGCCACGATCCCCTGGCTCTTGCCGTGGGGCAGGGCGCAAAAGACGACGTCGAGCTCGGCCTCGAGCACGCTCTCGGTCGGGGCGAGCACGAGGTCGGGGTAGCGCGCCGCCAGCGCCGGCACGTGGGCGCCCAGGGCGACGCCCGCGCTGGACTCGCCGGTCGCGAGGACGACCTCGAGGTCGGGGTGGGACCCGCACAGGCGCACGACCTCGCTGCCCGCGTACCCGCTCGCCCCGACGACTCCGACCCGCATACGACATTTTATGCACACACCCGGAGTAAATTACAACTGCGCCGGCAGTCGGCTACCGTTGATTCGTGTCCCGTCGCGGCTGGCTGCTCTTCGTCGCCATGTCGGTCATCTGGGGCATCCCCTACCTCTTGATCCGCGTGGCCGTGCGCCAGCTCGACCCCGGGGTGCTCGTGCTCGCGCGCACCGGCCCGGCCGCGCTCGTGCTCGGTCCCCTCGTCGCCTGGCGGCGCCAGTGGCGCGCGCTCGCCACCCACCTGGGCTGGATCGCCCTGTTCGGGGCCGTCGAGTTCGGCGTCCCCTGGTACCTCATGTCGACCGCCGAGCGCCACATCACCAGTTCGCTCACCAGTCTCCTGATCTGCTGCGTGCCGCTCGTGTCGGTCGTCGTCCAACGCCTGCGCGGCGCCGAGACGGTCGACCGGCGCCGCCTCAGCGGACTCCTCGTGGGGGCCCTGGGGGTCGCGCTGCTCGTCGGGCTCGGGATCACCCGCGGCTCGATCCCCTGGATCGCGCTCATGGCGCTCGTGATCGTCGGCTACGCGATCGGCCCGATCATCCTGGCGACCAAACTCACCCACGTCGACGGGCCGACCGTCATCATGGGCGCGACCGCCGTCGTCTCGCTCGCCTGGGTCCCCTGGGACGTCGTCCACTGGCCGACGCGGGTCTCGGCCGAGACCCTCTGGTCGATCGTCGTGCTCAGCCTCGTGTGCACCGTCGCGGCCTTCCTCGTCTTCTTCGAACTCGTGAAGGAGGCCGGGCCGGCCCGCTCGGTCGTGGTGACCTACCTCAACACCGCCCTCGCGGTCGTGCTCGGGATGGTCGGGCTGCACGAGCCCCTCACCGTGGGCATCGCCGTGGGCTTCCCCCTCGTCCTGGGTGGCTCGATCCTGGCGACGACCCGCCCGCGCACCCGTACGCGCGAGGACGACCTCGCCGACGCTCAGGTCGCGTAGGTCGCCGAGACCCTCACCGCCTCGCCGACGACCAGCCACGCGACGCCCTCGCCCTCGACCAGGGCGACCTCGTCGCCCAGCTCGAGCGAGCCGTGGTGCACGACGGTCGCCGCACCCGGCGCTACGGGCGCCACCTCGGTCACCACCTCCCAGACGGCGGCGTTGTTCACGTGGCCCACCAGGTCGAGGTCGCTGCGGCGCGTGGGCCACGGCCGCCGGGTCGCGCCCTCGCTCATCGGGGGCACGCCCACGCGGCTTGAGACGCGCCGGGCCCGCGCCGCCTCGCCGTAGACGGCGAAGAAGGACTCGCGCATGCGCACCGGGCGTCCCTCGGGGTCCGTGGGCACCCACAGCGCCACCGTCTCGATCACCACGACCCCGTCGAGGATCACGTCGGTGCGCCGCTCGGCCCAGGCCGGGCCCGTCCCCGAGCACCAGGTCGCGAGCTCGAGCCCCTCGAGGTAGCCGGGCCAGCGCGCGCCCGCCACCCGTCGCAACCCGGTGCGGCGCACCAGCCACACGTCGTCGCTCTCGGGGACGAGCCCGGTGTCGTTCCAGTCGTCGGTCGCCACGTCCTGGAGGTAGCGCGCCAGTGCGTCGACCCGGAGCCGACCACTCGGGTCGACGTCGCCCAGGCGCACGGTCGCCGCGCCGAGGTAGCGGCGCGAGCCGTCGACCCAGGCGGCGAACTCCATCAGCGCAGGCTCGCTCCCAGGGCGCGGCCCGCCTCGATGAGGGCCTCGCGCAGCTGGGCGACCTCGCGCTCGTCGAGGGTGCGCTCGGGCGAGGAGAGCCGCAGCGTGAAGGCGAGGCTGCGCGCCCCCGAGGGGACCGCTCCGCCGCGGTAGACGTCAAAGAGCGTCACCGACTCCACCCGCTCGTCGGTCGCGCCCAGCGCGTGGGCCAGGTCCTGGGCGTTGAGCGCGTCGGGGGTGACAAAGGCCAGGTCGATCACGGCGCTCGGGAAGCGGCTCGGCAGACGGATGGTCCGCGGCGCCGGGGTCGCCCGGGTCGGGTCGGCGAGCGCGTCGAGGTCGAGCTCGACCAGGCCCGCGCGCCGTGGGGCCTCGCCGCCGGTCAGGCGGGCGACGAGGTGGGGGTCGACCTCGCCCACGACGCCGAGGCGCGCCCCGCTCGCCCGGTCGACCAGGGCGGCGGCCCGAGTCGGGTGCAGACCGGGGGGGGCGTCGGCAAGGGCGCGCACCACCACGTCCTCGAGCGCCAGACGACCGAGCAGGGCGCGCGCGAGGACCGTGGCTGCGACGGCGTCGTCGCCGGGGCGCCCGAGGACGAGCGTGAGGCGCTCGCCCTCTTCGGGCAGGTCGACCTCGCTGCGCCCGCCCACGCCACCGCGGGTGCGTCGGGGGTGGGCCGCGACGTCGGGGTGGGTGAAGACCGTGCCCACCTCGAACAGGGCCACGTCACCGCGGCCGCGCTCGAGGTTGCGCAACCAGACGCGCACGACCCCGGTCACGCAGGTTGCGCGCAGCACCGACTCCTCGGTCGAGAGGGGGTTCGCCACCGTGACGGGCGGCCCGAGCTCGATCAGGGCGTGCTCGCTCGGGGCGATGAGCGTCGGGGTCCACACCTCGAATGCCCCCAGGGCGACCGCGGCGTCGCGCAGGCGTCGGCGCGTGCGCTGGCGCTCGCTCAACCCGCCGACCTCGGGCCAGGCCGGCACCCGCCGGGTCAGCCGGCCGTAGCCGTGGAGCCGGGCCACCTCTTCGATCACGTCGGCGCGACCCTCGAGACCGGCGCGCACGTCGAGCCGGCGCGCCGGGGGGCGCACGACGAAGGGGTCGTCCCCCTCGAGGGCGAAGTCGAGGCCGGCGAGCAGGCGTCGGATCTCGTCGGGCTCGATGCTCGTGCCGAGCAGGTCGGCCACGTCGCTCGCGGCCAGGGTGACGGTGGGCGCCTCGGCGATCTCCCCGGTCACGTCGAGGGGCTCGGCCAGCCACTCGAGTCCCGGCGAGCTCTCCTCGAGCACGGCCACCAGACGGGCCACGGCCCGCGGGGCCAGCGTGGGGTCGACGCCGCGCTCGAAGCGGGCCGAGGCCTCGGTACGCAGCCCGTGACGCTTCGAGGAGCGCGCGATGGCCATGGGCTCGAAGCAGGCCGCCTCGATGAGCACCTCGGTCGTCCCCTCGGTGATCTCGCTCGCGGCCCCGCCCATGATCCCGGCCAGCCCGAGGACGCGGTCCTCGCCGTCGACGATGACGCAGTCCTCGCCCGTGTCGCCCAGTCCTCGCCCCGCCGTGGCGAGGCGCCGCTCGACGCCGTCGAGGGTCGTGAGCGTCTCGCCGGGCCGGGCGCGACGCGCGCCGAGCGCGGCCCCGGCCACCCGGGCGAGGTCGTAGGGGTGGGTGGGCTGGCCGAGCTCGAGCATCACCAGGTTCGAGGCGTCGACCACGTTGGAGATGGGGCGCATCCCGCACGCGCGCAGCCGCTCGGCGACCCACGCCGGGCTCGGCGCGATGGTGACCCTACGCAACACCGACACCGTGAGCCGCCCGCACAGGTCGAGCGCCTCGATGCGCGCCCCGGCGAGCGACGCCGTGGGGGTCGTCGCGTTCGGGCTCGCCAGGCGCGGGGCCCGCAGCTCGCGGGCGAGGCGCACCGCGAGGTCGCGCGCGACGCCCTCGACGCACCACGCGTCGGGCCGGTTGCCCTCGACCGAGACGTCAAAGACGACGTCCGGGACGAGGCCGAGCACCTCGACGAGCCGTCGGCCCGGCTCGGCGCCGGGCTGGTCGTTGAGGACCAGGAGACCCGCGTGGTCCTCGCTCAGGCCGAGCTCGCGGCCCGAGCAGAGCATCCCGTTGGAGGTGACCCCGCGCATCGTGCGACGGGCGATGGCGAAGCCGCCGGGCAGCACGGCCCCCACCGGGGCCAGCGCGACGCGGTCGCCCTCGTCGAAGTTCCAGGCCCCGCAGACGATCTCGAGCGGACCCGCGCCGGCGTCGACGACGACCCGGCGGATCCGGTCGGCGCCCGGGATTGGGGCGATCTTTTCGACGCGCGCCACGACCACGTCCTCGAGTCCCTCGCCGACGCGCTCGATCCCCTCGACCACCAGGCCGAGGTCGTCGAGGATCGCGCGCAGCTCCTCGGGCGACTCGGGCAGGTCGACGAACTCCCTCAGCCAGGCGAGCGAGATCCTCACGAGAACTGCTCCACAAAGCGCACGTCGTTCTCGGTGAGGGCGCGCAGGTCGGCGATCTCGTAGCGCATCATGGCGCACCGGTCGATGCCGAAGCCGAAGGCGAAGCCGTGGTAGCGCTCGGGGTCGATCCCCACCGCGTCGAGCACGGCCGGGTCGACCATGCCGCAGCCGCCGAGCTCGACCCAGCCCGTCATCGAGCAGGTGCGACAGCCCGCCCCGGCACAGACCGTGCAGGTGATCTCGAACTCGGCCGAGGGCTCGGTGAAGGGGAAGAAGCCCGGCCGCAGTCGGGAGGTGATCGCGGGCCCGAAGTACGCGCCGGTGAAGGACTCGATGGTGCCCGCGAGGTCGGCGAAGGTGATCCCCTCGTCGACGACGAGGCCCTCGATCTGGTGGAAGGCGACGAGGTGGCGCGCGTCGGGGGTGTCGCGCCGGTAGCAGCGACCCGGCATCACCGAGTGGATCGGCAGGGTGCCCGTGGCGACCGCACGCTCCATGAGGTGGATCTGGGTCGGGCTGGTGTGGGTGCGCAGCACCACCGTCTCGGGCGCGCCCAGCTCGACGTAGAGGGTGTCCCACAGCCCGCGGGCCGGGTGGGCGGGGGGCATGTTGAGGGCCTCGAAGTTGTACCAGTCGCTCTCGACCTCGGGCCCCTCCTCCACCGTGAAGCCCATCGCGACAAAGACGTCCTCGAGCTCGCGCTGGGTCGCGGCGATGAGCCCGCCGTGCCCGGCCGCGACGGGCAGCCGCACCGCGGCGTCCACCACGTCACCGAGGTCGAGCCGGTCCGCCTCGAGGGCGCGGCGGCGCTCCTCGGCGCCCAGCAGCGCGCGGCGGGCCTCGAGCTCGTCCTCGACGCGGCGGCGCGCCGCCTGCAGGGCCGCGCCGAGCGTGCGGCGCTCCTCCTCCCCGAGGGCGCCGAGCGTCCGCTGGAGCTCGGCGAAGGGCGAGCGCCGCCCGACGAGGGAGGCCTCGGCCTCGCGCAGCGCGTCGAGGGAGGCCAGCGCGTGGACCCGGTTCACGAGGTCGTCGGCCAGGGTCGCGGGGTCGAGGCGGTCGTCGGACATGTGGTCCCCAGGCTAGAAGGTGCGCGACGTTCGCCCGTGCCGGCGTTGGACCATTGCCTCGTAGGCGAGCATGGCGCCGGCCGTGGCGGCGTTGAGCGACTCGGCGCGTCCGGCCATCGGGATCGTGAGGGCCCCGTCACAGCGGGCCACCACGTCCTCATCGAGCCCCGCGGCCTCGTTGCCGATCAGCAGCGCGCGGGGGCCCGAGAGGTCGCTCGCCCCCGGGTCCTCGCCCCCGCGCGCGACGCTGGCGAGCACGCGCGCGCCCTTGGCCCGCAGGTCCTCGAGCGCCTCGTCGAGGCCGGTGACCACGACCGGCACGTGGAAGATCGAGCCCGCACTCGCGCGCAGCGCCTTGGGGTTGGTCGGGTCGACGCCCGCTCCCACCAGCACCACTCCGGCCGCGCCGGTGGCGTCGGCCGTGCGGATCAGCGTGCCCACGTTGCCCGGGTCGCGCAGGTCGCACAACACGAGAACCGTCCCGGGGCGTACCGCCTCGAGGGTCGCCAGGGGCAGGCGGGCCGCGGCCAGCACGCCCTGGGGCGTCACGGCGTCGGCGACGCGCTCGAGCACCCCGGGCGCCAGCGCGAAGGTCCGCACGCCGAGGGCCCCGGCGCGCTCCGCGAGCGCGACCAGGCGCGCGTCGCCCGCTCGGGCGCCGTCGACGTAGAGCGCCTCGATCTCGGCGCCGGCGGCCAGGGCCGCCTCGACGAGGTCGGGCCCCTCCAGCACGCAGACGTCCTCGCGCCAGCGCAGCGCCCGCTTGGCGACCAGGCGCCGCAGCCGGCGGACGCGCTGGTGGCTGGCCCCCAGCGCCTCGATCGCGGCCTACTTCGCCAGGGCGTCGGTGGCGAGCGCCACGATCTGGGCGAACGCGGCGTCGTCGGTGACCGCGAGGTCGGCCAGCATGCGCCGGTCGATCTCGATACCGGCCGCGTTGAGCCCCGCGATGAAGCGGCTGTAGCTCAGCCCGTGGGCCCGGGCCCCGGCGTTGATGCGCTGGATCCAGAGCTTGCGCATCTCGCCCTTGCGCGCCCGGCGGTCGCGGAAGGCGTAGACCCCGGAGTGCTGGACGGCCTGGTTGGCGGCGCGGAACGTCCGGCTGCGGTCGCCGTAGTAGCCCTTCGCCTCCTCGAGGACGGCCTTGTGGTGCTTCTTGGCGTTGACGGCCCTCTTGACTCGTGCCATGTCTGTCTCTCTTCCCTCGTCTTGGTGCCTACAGGCCCATCATCCGCTTGACGCGCTTGGCCTGACCCGGCGCGACGTCGGCCTCGCGGCCGAGCCGGCGCGCGCGCACCGAGCTCTTGCCCTCCATGAGGTGGCCGCGAAAGGCCTTGCCCCGGCGCAGTCGCCCGGTGCCGGTGATCTTGATGCGCTTCTTCGCGCCGGTGTCGGTCTTCATCTTCGGCATCTCAGCCCTCCTCGTTCGTGTCCGCGGCGCCGGTCGTGGCGTCCTCGGTCGTCTTGGCGCGGACCCGCTTGTCCGGGCCCAGCACCATGGTCATGTTGCGCCCGTCGAGCTTGGCCGCCGCCTCCACGCGGGCCGCGTCGGCCAGCCGCTCGACGATCCGGTCGAGGATCTTCTTGCCGAGCTCGGGGTGGGCCGACTCGCGGCCCCTGAACATGATGGTGATCTTCACCTTGTGACCCTCGCCGAGGAACTTCTCGACGAGTCGCGTCTTGGTCTCGAAGTCCCCGGCGCCGATCTTGGGCCGGTACTTCATCTCCTTGATGCCCACGTTCTGGGACTTGCGGCGCGACTCCTTGGCCCGCTGGGCCTCGTCGAACTTGAACTTGCCGTAGTCCATGATCCGCGCCACCGGGGGCTGCGCCGTCGGCGCGATCTCCACCAGGTCGAGGTCCAGGCTGCGGGCCATCGCCAGCGCCTCGCGGGTCGACACGACGCCCTTCTGGTTGCCCTCGTTGTCGATGAGCCGGACGGTGTCGACGCGGATGCGGTCGTTGACGCGACGGTCTCCCGGTGCTGTTGCGATAGCCCACTCCTTGTTCGTCGCGACGCCGTCGGCGTCGCCGCAGGTCGCGGGAGTCGGGGACCGGGACCACGGCGCACGTCGGTGGCCGGGTGGGGCCCGAACCCGTCGGACCCGCTTGCTGCGCTGTCGGACCAGGTTAGCAGACCCCACCGGGACCCCGGCCGGCCACGGGGCGGCCCGGCGCCGCCGGCGGCTACCGTGGCGCCGTGAGCGAGACGACCGCGGCCGGCTCCTCCTCGGCGGACGACGCGCTGGCCGCCGAGGCGGCCTACCTGCGCGACACGCCGGTCGAGACCATCCTCGCCAACCACCTCTTCGTCTTGTTGCAGGTGGCCGCGCTGCGCCTGGCCGAGGAGCCCCCGCGCCTCGAGGCGGCCCAGCTCGTGATCGACACGGTCTCGGCGATGCTGGGCGCCGGCGGCGAGCGCCTCGGCGAGCACGCCGAGCTCTACCGCCAGGCCCTGGCCGAGCTCCAGCAGGCCTACGTGCGCGCGGCGGCCCGACCCCGTTAGAGGCGCGGGAACTCCACCTCGACGCGCAGCCCGCCGAGGTCGCTGGGCGCGGTGGCGAGGTGGCCGCCCATCGACTCGGCGATGTCGGCCATGATGCTCATGCCCAGCCCCGAGCCACCGGTCTCGCGCGAGCGCGACTCGTCGAAGCGCTGGAACCGGCGGGGCCGCTCGCCGTAGACGGGCAGGCCCTGGCCGCCGTCCTCGACGACGAGCCGGGCCCGGGTGGCCTCTAACACGAGACGCACGCCCACCGGGGCGTCGGGCGGAGTGTGGACCACGACGTTGGTGAGGGCGTTAGTGAGGAGCCGCTCGAGGTAGTCCCCGCGCGTCGAGGCGACGACGCCGGGCGCGACGTCGACCTCCACGCGCCGCTCGGGGTGCTCGAGGGCGAACTCCTCGGCCCGGGCGCGCACCAGCGCCGAGACGTCGACCTCCTCGTCGGGGTGGTGGGGGGCCTCGCGCAGCTGGGCGACCAGGAGCAGGTCGCGCACGAGCGACTCCATTCGGGCGATCTCGCGGCTCATGCGCTCGAGGGCCCGGGCCCGACGGACCTCGTCCTGGCCCCCCTGGGTCAGCAGGTCGGTGTAGCCCTTCACCACGGTGAGCGGCGTGCGCAGCTCGTGGGAGGCGTCGTCGATGAACTCCTGCATCACCCTCGCCCCGCGGGCCTCGACCTCGATGCGCTCGGCGAGAGCGCGCACCATCACCGCCAGCGCGTCGCGCAGGTCGACCAGGTCCCGGCTGCCGGCCGGGGCCGGCACCTCGCCGACCTCGGCCCCGTCGGCCACGGCCACCGCGTAGTCGATCAGCCGGCCCATCGCGCGCAGGTCCCTCCGCATCACCGCACGCGCCAGCGCCCCGGCCGCCAGCGCGATGAGGATGGCGCCCAAGACCACGACGAACACCTCGTGCTCGGTCTGGCGGGCGATGGCCCGCGTGGAGCCCGCGACCACCAGGTAGTCGCCGCCGCCGATGTTGAGCGATCGGATCGCGAAACCCGGCAGGCCGGCCACCGCGACCACCTGGTGGCGCGAGGCCGCGACGTCGGCCAGCGTCGGCGACGCGCTGAGCGGCACCGACGGCTCGGTCACCTCCGAGGTCTTGCCCGAGGGGTAGACGACGACCAGGGCCAGGTCGTAGTTGTTGTACTGGTTGACGTAGAGCGCGTTGTTCAGGGCCGTCGAGGGGTTGCGCAGCCCCGCGTCGACGACGGCGTTGATCTGGTCGTCGAGGGTCTGGTAGCGCGCGTGGCTCGCCACCGACAGGGCCAGCCAGCCGACGGCCACCGCCACCACCAGCGTGACCGAGACGAAGAGCAGCGTCAGCCGGGTGGCGATCCTCACGGGTTCGCCGGGGGCTCCACCACCTTGAAACCGACGCCGCGCACGGTGGTGATCGGGGCGAAGCCGTCGCGGTGCACCTTGCGCCGTACGTAGGAGATGTACGTGTCGAGCACCGAGGTCTCGGAGTCGAAGTCGATGTTCCACACGTCGCGCAGCAGTTGCTCGCGCGTGACGACCCGCTCGGCGTGCTCGAGCAGGACCTGGAGCAGGCGGAACTCCGTGGCCGAGAGGTCGACGGGCTCATCGGCGTAGGTGACCTCGTGGCGATCGACGTTCATCACCAGCGCCCCGCAGGTCATCACCCGATCGTCCTCGCCCTCGTCGGCCACGCGGCGCAGGATCGCCGCGACGCGCAACAGCAGCTCTTGGAGGTTGTAGGGCTTCTTCACGTAGTCGTCGGCCCCGAGGCGCAGCCCCCGCTCGACGTCGCCGCTCGAGTCGCGCGCGGTGAGCATCAGCACGGGGGTCTTGGTGCCGGACTCGCGCAGCCGCTCGACGAACTCGAAGCCGTTCACGGTGGGCATGTTGATGTCGAGCACGCACAGGTCGGCGTGGTGGCGGCGCAGCTGGTCGAGGCCCTCGGCCCCGTTGGCCGCCGTGACGACCTCGTAGCCGGCCCCCTCCAGGGCGTCTTGGAGGACGTCGCGCACGCCGGGCTCGTCGTCCACGACCAGGATCGTCGCCATGCCTCCCCTTCCCCGGAGCGAGCGTACCGGACCGGGCCACGGCGATCGACTCGGGACGGCGCCGGTTCTCACCCCTTTTCCAGGATCCTCACAGCCCATTCTGAGACGGCCTCACTACCTTGGATCAGGTGAGGAGTGTCCTGGTACGCGTGATCCTGGCCCTCGTGGTCGGCCTGGTGATCCTCGCGACCCCGGCCGTCGCGACGGCCGACGAACACGGGGGCCCCACCACCACGACCACGCTCCCCTCGCCGACCGGTCCCTACGCCAGCTGCGCCGCGCTGGTCGCCGGCGGTCGGTCGACCATCCTGAGCCCCCACGACGCCACCGGCGACGGCCAGAGCCCGGCCGAGCGGCTCTTTAGGTGCGAGCTCAAGGACTACCGCCAGGCGGTCGCCCAGATCGACGGGGCCTTCCGCCAGGCCGTCGCCCAGGCCCGGACCCAGTTCCGCCGCTCGATCCGCGCCGCGCACTCGGCCGCCCAGCGCTCGGCCGCCCTCCAGGCGATGCAGACCGCCATCATCCAAGCGGCGACGGTCCGCTCGGCCGCGCTCGTCACCCTCGGGCCGCCGCCGGTGCCGCGCCGGCGCGCCTAGAGCGTCTCCACCGCCGCGATCTCGTCGGCCCCGCGGCGCCCGACGCGCCGCTCGCCCACGACGCGCGCGCCCACTTCGACCCGTCGGCTGCCGTCGGCGATCGACACGCAGTGCAGGTAGAGCCTCTCGCCGAGCTCGGTCGTGACCTCGCCGTCGCCACGGGCCTCGTCGAAGGCGGTGACGACCCCCTCGACCCTCACCGCGCGCTAAGCCCCCGCAGCACCGCCGCGGTCGCTAGCGCCGTCTCGGCCGCCTCGCGGCCCTTGTTGGCCGCGTCGGCGCGCGAGCGCTCGAGGGCCTGGTCGACGGTGTCGGTCGTGAGCACGCCGAAGACGACGGGCACCCCGGTCGAGAGCGCGACGTCCTGCAGCCCGCGCGCGCACTCCCCGGCCACGAAGTCGTAGTGGCCGGTGTCCCCGCGGATCACCGCGCCCAGGGCGATCACCGCGTCGGGCGCGCTCGCGGCCAGGGCGCGCGCGACCAGGGGCAGCTCGAAGGCGCCGGGCACCCAGACGACGGTGAGGTCGTGGGGCTCGACCCCGCGCTCGACGAGGGCCGCGAGGGCGCCCTCGAGCAGGCGCGTGGTCACCCCCCCGTTGAAGCGGGCGCAGGCTATAGCCACCCGTCGGCCCCGGCCCTCGGGGGCCGGGTCGAGGAAGCGGCCGACCCGACCGGCGAGGCGCTCGAGCGCCGCCGGGTCGAGCAGGGTCTTGTCACTCGTGCTCATCGAGACCCTCGAGGAGGTGTCCGAGCCGCTCGCGCTTGGTGCGCAGGTAGTCGATGTTGAAGGGCGTCGGCTGGCTCTCGAGCGCGACGCGCTCGACGATGCGCAGCCCGAAACCCTCGAGGCCGCCGTACTTCGCGGGGTTGTTGGTCATCAGGCGCATGGCGTGCACGCCCAGGTCCTCGAGGATCTGGGCGCCGATCCCGTACTCGCGCGAGTCCACCGGCAGGCCCTGGTCGAGGTTGGCGTCCACCGTGTCGCGGCCCTCCTCTTGGAGGGCGTAGGCGCGGATCTTGTGGCCGAGGCCGATGCCCCGGCCCTCGTGGCCGCGCAGGTAGACCACGACGCCCGCCCCCTCGGCCGCGATCTTCGCGAGCGCCGTGTGCAGCTGGGGTCCGCAGTCGCAGCGCAGCGAGCCCAGCGCGTCTCCGGTCAGGCACTCGGAGTGGACGCGCACCAGCGGGTCGGGCCGGCTCGCGAGGTCCCCGTAGACGAGGGCCATGTGCTGCTCGTGGTCGAGGACGCTCTCGTAGACCAGCGCGTTGAAGGCGCCGTACTCGGTCGGCAGGCTCGCCTCGGCCACCCGGCGCACCAGCTTCTCGTGGCGGCGCCGGTAGCGGATGAGGTCGGCGATGGTCACCAGCGGCAGCCCGTGGCGCTCGGCGAAGGCCTCGAGGTCGGGCAGGCGGGCCATGTCGGACTTGTCGGCGGTCACCACCTCGCACAAGACGCCCACCGGCGCCTTGCCGGCCAGCCGGCACAGGTCGACGGTGGCCTCGGTGTGGCCGGCCCGCTTCAAGACCCCGCCCTCGCGGTAGCGCAGGGGGAAGACGTGGCCCGGTCGGTTGAGGTCGGTCGGGCGGGTCGCCGGGTCGACCAGGGCCCGCACGGTGGCCGCGCGGTCGTGGACCGAGATGCCCGTCGTGGTGCCGTGGCGGTAGTCGACCGAGACCGTGAAGGCGGTGCGCTGGCTCTCGGTGTTGGCGCTCACCATGAGCGGCAGGTCGAGCTCGTCGGCCCGCTCGCTCTCGAGGGGCGCGCAGATCACCCCCGAGGTGTGCTCGAGGAAGAAGGCCATCGACTCCGCGGTGACGTCCTGGGCCGCCATCACCAGGTCGCCCTCGTTCTCGCGGTCCTCGTCGTCGACCACCACCACGATCCCGCCCGCGCGGATCTGGGCTATCGCCTCGTCGATCGTCGCCAGCGCCATCAGACCTCCACGTCGAGCCGTACGTCCCCGCCCAGGCGCGTCACGGCGACCAGGCGACCGCGCCTCAGGGACTCCATCGTAGGGGTGGCCAGCCCCACCAGGGCCGGGAGGCCCGCCGGGCCGGCGAGGGCCGGCGCGACGTACCACACCAGGCGGTCGACCAGGCCGGCCTCGATAAAGCCGCTCAGGGTGTGCGGGCCGCCCTCGACGAGCAGCTGGAGCACGCCGCGCCCGCCCAACTCCTCGAGGATCGGACCGAGCTCGCCCGAGCGCTCGAGGCACGGGTGCACCCGGGCGCCCGGCGCGGCCGCGCCGAGCACGACCCGCAGGGGCTCGTAGGTCCGCCCGTCCAGCCGGGCCGTCAGGCGCGGGTCGTCGGCGCGCACGGTGCCCGCCCCCACGAGGATCGCCTGGCTCTCGGCGCGCAGGCGGTGGGCGTCGGCGCGGGCCGCGTCCCCGGTGATCCACTGGCTGGAGCCGTCGGCGACCGCGACCATGCCGTCGAGGGTGGCGGCCACCTTGCCCACCACGAAGGGCCGGCCCGTGCGCCGGTGCGTCACGTAGGGGGCGAGCTGGTCGGCCACCGCCGGCGCGTCGACGCCCACGACGACCTCGATCCCCCTCGCGCGCAGGTGCTCGAGGCCCCGTCCGGCGACGCGCGCGTCGGGGTCGACGATCCCCACCACGACCCGGGCGATCCCGGCCGCCTCGATCGCCTCCACGCACGGGGGCGTGCGCCCGGTGTGGGCGCAGGGCTCGAGGGTCACCACGAGCGTCGCGCCACGGGCGCGCGCCCCGGCCGCGCTCAGCGCCACCACCTCGGCGTGGGGGCCCCCGGGGGGCGCCGTCGCCCCGGTGGCGAGCACCTCGCCGCGCTCGTCGACCACGACCGCCCCGACCCACGGGTTGGGCGGGGCGTCGAGGCGGGCGGTGGCGGCCGCGGCGCGGGCCGCGGCCATCGCCCCCTCGAGGTCGATCATCGGGCCGCGGCGCGCAGCGCCCGGGCCGCCGCGAGGGGGTCGGGCCGGGCGAAGATCGCCGAGCCGGCGACCAGCACGTTGGCCCCGGCGGCGACGGCGATCGGGGCCGTCTCGGGGTCGATCCCCCCGTCGACCTCGAGGTCGAGCGCCAGCCCGCGCTCGTCGATCGCGGCGCGGGCGAGGGCGACCTTGTCCATCACCTCGCCCATGAAGGACTGCCCGCCGAAGCCGGGAAAGACCGTCATGAGCAACAGAAGGTCGATCCGCTCGAGGTACGGCTCGACGGCGCCAAAGGGCGTGTCGGGGTTGGCCGCGAGTCCCACGCGCAGGCCGAGCGCCCGGGCCCGCTCGATCGCCTCGTCGGGGGCGCCCACCTCGACGTGCACGGTGCAGCCGTCGGCGCCGGCGCGCGCGAAGGCCTCGAGGTAGCGCGCCGGCTCGCTCATCATCAGGTGGCAGTCGAAGAAGCGCTCGCTGTAGCGCCGCAGCGAGGCCACCACCGGCGGTCCCAGGCTGACGTTGGGCACGAAGTGGCCGTCCATCACGTCCACGTGCAGCCAGTCGGACTCGGCGTCGACCTCGGCGACGCACGCCCCCAGGCGCCCGAAGTCGGCCGAGAGGATCGAGGGCGCCACCCGCAGCGACCCGACCTCCCCACAGGGGTGCGCGCTCACGCGCTCAGCCTAGAGGGGGTCGCCCGCGCCGCTCGACCACGTCGCCGCCCCCGCGCGCCGACCACGCCACCACGCCGCGGCGGACATCGAGGCCCGCCCGGCCGGACGGACCTCGATGAGCTCGAGGGCGCCGTCGGCGACGCCGAGCACGACGCGCCCCTCGACGAGAGCGACGGTGCCCGCGGCGAGCGCGAGCGCGCTCGGCGCGACGCGCTCGACGAGCAGCCGACGTCCGTCGCACTCGAGGTACGCCCCGCCCAGGCGCACCACCCGCGCGCTCGTCGCCGCCGTCGCCGAGGGGTCGAGGGCCCGCTCGGCGCGGGTGAGCTTCTTCGCGTAGGTCGCCTCGCCCACCTGGGGACGCGCGTGGGCGAGCGCCGCGGGGTCCGCCAGCACCCCGACGAGGAGACGGGCCCCGAGCCCGGCCAGCTCGTCGGTGAGGGCGGTCGCGTCCTTGTCGTCGATCGCGACCGCGGACGACGCGTGGACCGGGCCGGTGTCGAGGGTCTCTTCGAGGGTGATGATCGTGACCCCCGTCTCTTCGTCGCCGGCCAGGATGGCCCGCTCGACCGGCGCGGCCCCGCGCCAGCGCGGCAGCAGGGAGAAGTGGACGTTGAGCATGGGCACCGCCGCGAGCACCGCGGGGGGCACGAGCGCGCCGTAGGCGACGACGACCCCGCGCTCGACCCCGACGTCGAGCACGTCGGCGAGCCGGCTCGTCACGGGCAGACCGTGCTCGAGCGCGCAGCGCTTGATCGGGCTCGGCTCGAGCGCCCCGCCCCGGCCGCGCCGGCGGTCCGGCCTCGTCACGACGAGGGCCACGTCGTGGCCGGCCTCCAGCAGCGCCTCGAGGGTCGGCACCGCCGCGCGCGGGGTGCCGAGGAAGGCGAGGCGCATCTAGTCGTCGCGCCGGCCGAGGCGCAGCCGTCGGCCGCGCAGCTCGCGCAGCGCCTCTTTGCGCTCGTCCTCCTCGAGCCGCTCGAGCAGGAGATGTCCGTCGAGGTGATCGGTCTCGTGCAGAAAGATGCGGGCCTCGAGCTCGGTGGCGACCAGGTCGAGCTCGCGCCCCTCGAGGTCCCGCCCCACCAGGTGGACCGTCCCGGGCCGGGTGATCGGCCAGCCCATCCCCGGCACCGAGAGGCAGCCCTCGTCGTACTCCCACTCGCCCGAGGTCTCGACGATGCGCGGGTTGATCACGACCCGCGGACCCTCGCCGGCGTCGTAGACGAAGAACCGCTGGCCGACCCCGATCTGGTTGGCCGCGAGCCCCACGCCGGGCGCGTCGTACATCGTCTCGATCATCGAGTCGCACAGCGCGGCCAGCGCCCCGTCGATCTCGGTGACCTCGGTGGTGGGCGTGGTGAGGACCGGGTCGGGGAACACGCGAATCGGCAGCAGGCTCACCGGTCCACGTTACCCGTCACCCCCCGCGACGGCGACCCGACAGCGCCGTCGCGACGCGCAGCGCGCCAGCGCGTCACAGAGCGTCGCGACGTCGGGGGCGCGCGCGACGTAGCCCCCCGCGCCCTCGCGCACGCTCACCCCCTCCTCGGCGAGCTCGGCCGCCAACTCGGCCGCGCCCTCGCCCGAGAGGCGGGCCTCGCCCCCGAAGGGCGAGAGGCCGAGCACCCTCGCCTCGGCGAGCTCCTCGTCGACGAGGTCGTCGAAGCGCGCCGCGACCACGGCCTCGAGCACCGGGTCGTCGCCGCGTCGGGTCTGGACGTAGAGCGCGCCGCGCCCCTCGCGCCGCGCGCCCACGAGCCGGCCGGCGCGCCCGAGCGCGTGGATGAACTGTCGGCGGGCCGCCGCGCGCGGGGCGAGCAGGTACTGGTCGGCGTCGGCGAAGCAGACCGCCCCGGCCCGGCGCACCGAGGAGAAGAGCGCCTCGGTGCCCACCACCACGCGCGCGCCGCCGTCGTAGGGGTGGGCGGCGGTCACCTCGGCCACCGTGACGGCGAGCTGGGCCGCGACGTCGCGCGCGAGGGTCGTCACGCCCGAGCGCACCCGGCGCAGCGCCGTCGAGGCGCACGCGGTGCAAAAGCGCGCGCGCGTGTGTCCGTCGGGACAGACCAGCCCCCCCTCGGCCTCGGACTCGGCCTGGCCGCAGCGCGGACAGCGAGCCAGCGCCCGACAGCGCCCGCAGGCGAGGAGTCGACCCGTCCCGAGGCGCTGGAGCACGACCGCCAGGGCCACCGGCTCGGGGCCGGCGAGCGCCCGGCGCGCCGCCTCGAGCACGACCGGGGCGAGCGCGCCCTCGTGGGGGTCGCGGTCGCGCCGGTCGACGACCACGACCCGCGGCCAGCCCCCGACGAGGTCGTCGTCGCGCTCGTAGCCGCCGCGCCCGAGGAGCGCCGGCGCCGGCCAGAGCGCCCCCAGCCAGAGAGGGGCGCCGTCGCGCCGGCACCGCTCGGCCACCACCGTCGGCGCGTCCCAGGTCGGGGCGGCGCTCGAGGCGAGCGCCTCGTCGTCGGCGTCGAGCACCACGGCCCCGGCCAGGCGGGGGGCGGGCGCGAAGGCCGCGGCCCGGGTGCCCACCACGACCGGCCAGCCGGCCCGGGCCCGGGCCCAGTCCCCGCGCGCGACCGCCAGTCCGCGCCGCTCGAGGCGCGCCCCCAGCCGCTCGGCCCACCCCTCGTGGGGCACCACGACGAGCAGCGTGCCCTCGCGCGCGCGGCTCGCCTCGTAGGCCGACAGCACCAGGTCGAGGGGGTCGCTGGTGGGGGCGAGGTGGTAGAGCCCGGGCGCGTAGGCCCGGCGCGCCTCGACCGCCGCCGGGGCCGCCGCGGGGGCGGTGGGCAGCTCGCGCACGATCCGCTCCGGGGAGCCGGTCGCGAGGAAGTGGCTCCAGGGAGCGCAGAAGCGCCACGCGGCCCAGCGGGCGAGCTCGACGACGGCCGGCGGCGGGCCGAGCCCGAGCGACGCGCTCAGGGCGCGCAGCGCCTCGGGCGGGCGTTCGGGCGTCTCGACGTTCTCCTCGATGACCCAGCCGCGCACCGAGCGCGGCCCCAGGGCCACGCGCACCCGGTCGCCCGGGGCGAGCGCGAGCCCCCCGTCGAGGTAGTCGAAGGCCCGTTCGAGCGGCGCGACCTCGGTGAGGACCCGGACGACCCCGGCCACTAGGCCAGGTCGAGCTCGCGGCGCAGGTCGTCGAGCCGCGGGGTCTGCTCCCAGGTGAAGCCCTGGTCGGAACGGCCGAAGTGACCGTAGGCGGCGGTGCGCGCGTAGATCGGCCGGCGCAGGTCGAGGTCGCGGATGATCGCGGCCGGGCGCAGGTCGAACAGGGCGTCGATGGCCTTGGCGATCGTCGCGGTGCTGACCCGCTCGGTGCCGAAGGTCTCGACGAGCACCGAGACCGGCCGGGCCATGCCGATGGCGTAGGCCACCTGGACCTCGCAGCGGCGCGCCGCCCCCGAGGCCACCACGTGCTTGGCCACCCAGCGCGCGGCGTAGGCGGCCGACCGGTCGACCTTGGAGGGGTCCTTGCCCGAGAAGGCGCCGCCGCCGTGGCGGGCCATCCCACCGTAGGTGTCGACGATGACTTTGCGGCCCGTGAGGCCCGCGTCGGCGTGGGGCCCGCCCAGGACGAACTTGCCCGAGGGGTTGACGATCGTGCGCATGGAGCGGTGGTCGAGGTCGCCGGGCAGGACCGGGGCGATCACGTGCTCGATCACGTCGTGCTCGATGGTGGCGTGGCTCACCCGATCCTCGTGCTGGGTGGAGACGAGCACCGTGTCGACCCCGACGGGCCGGCCGTCCTCGTAGGCGATGGTGACCTGGGTCTTGCCGTCGGGGCGCAGGTAGGGCACGAGCCCGGTGCGGCGCACCTGGGCCAGGCGCATCGAGAGCCGGTGCGCCAGCCAGATCGGCAGGGGCATGAAGTCCTCGTTGTCGTCGCAGGCGTAGCCGAACATCATCCCCTGGTCGCCGGCGCCCAGGGCGTTGAGCTCGTCCTCGCCCCCGGTGCCCTCGCGCAGCTCCAGGGCCCGGTCGACGCCCCCGGCGATGTCGGGGCTCTGGCGACCCAGTGAGACCAGCACCGCGCAGGTGCGCCCGTCGAAGCCCTTCGCCCCGTCGTCGTAGCCGATGTCGAGGATCGCGCGACGCGCGATCGAGGTGATGTCGACCGAGGCGCTCGTGGTCACCTCGCCGGCCACCACGCACAGCCCCGTCGTGAGCAGCGTCTCACACGCCACCCGCGCGTCGGGGTCCTGGGCGATCATCGCGTCGAGCACGCTGTCGGAGATCTGGTCGGCGATCTTGTCGGGGTGACCCTCGGTCACCGACTCGGAGGTGAACAGCGTGCGGTCGCTCATCGGGCTCCTCGGTCCAGCAACGCAGCCACCCTAGCCAAGATGACCTGCGCGACCGCCCCCTTAGCGGCGAGCGGGACGCGTTCGGGCGCCACGTCGCGCGCGAGGATGACGACCTCGTTGGTCTCGTGGTCGAAGCCGGCCCCGGGCGCCGTGACGTCGTTGACGACGAGCAGGTCGACGCCCTTCTCCTCGAGCTTGCGCGCGGCGTTGGCCTCCACGTCGGAGGTCTCGGCGGCGAAGCCCACGATCACCTGACCCGGCCGGCGGCCGGCCGCGAGCCCGGCCAACAGGTCGGGCGACGCGCGCAGGGTGAGGGTCGGCGCGCCGTCGCGGCGCTTGATCTTCTCGGCGCGGGCCTCGAGGGTGAAGTCCGACACCGCCGCCGCCATCACCAGGGCGTCGGCGTGGTCGAAGGCGCGCGCCAGCGCCTCGCCCATCTCGGCCGCGCTCTCGACGCGCACCACCGTGACGGCCGGCGCGACGTCGGGGGCGACCTCGTGGGCCCCCGCCGTGACCAGGGTCACCGCGGCCCCCAGGCGGGCCGCGGCCTCAGCCAGGGCCACCCCCTGACGGCCCGAGGAGCGGTTCGTGAGGACCCGGACCGGGTCGATCGCCTCGCGCGTGCCCCCGGCGCTCACCAGCACCCGCCGGCCCGTGAGGGGCCCGCGGTAGCCCTCGAGCACGCGCGCGACCAGTGCGCAGATGGCCTCGGGCTCGACGAGGCGCCCCGGGCCCTCGTCCCCCCCGGCGAGCGGCCCGTCGGCCGGGCCCAGCACCAACACGCCGCGGCGCGCCAGGGTGGCCAGGTTCTCGCGCACCGAGGGGTTCTCCCACATCTCGGTGTGCATCGCCGGACAGAGCACCACCGGCGCCCGGGTCGCGAGCAGGGTGGCCGTGAGCAGGTCGTCGGCCAGGCCCAGCGCGTAGCGGGCGATCAGGTGGGCCGTCGCCGGGGCCACCACGACGCAGTCGGCGCCCTGGCCGAGGCGGGTGTGCGGGATCGGGGTCGTGGGGTCGTCGAACAGCTCGGTGCGCACCGGCCGTCCGGCCAGGGCCGCGAGGGTCGACGCGCCGATGAAGCGACGCGCCTCGCGGGTCATGACGGGCTCGACCTCGTATCCGCGCGCGCGCAGGCGCCGGATCAACTCGGCCGACTTGTAGGCGGCGACGCCGCCGGCGACGCCTAGGACGATGCGGAAGGGCTCTCGCTCAGGCGTCGCGGAGGGCATCGCTGAACGCGTCGAGGTCGAGCCCCGTCTCGGCCCGGACCTCGGCGGCCGCGGCGGCGGCCTCGCGCTCGGCCTCGATCTCCTCGGGGGTCGGGCGGTGGTACTGGAGCTTGCCCTCGAAGAGCTCCTCCATGGCGATCGACAGCGACTTGTTCGACAGGCTGGTCACCTGGGGCGGGA
>JAKABC010000132.1 GCA_021802025.1 Actinomycetes bacterium | reverse complement strand
CTCGAAGAGGTGATGGGTATCGCCCGGGCCGGGGAGGCGGCCGGCTGCACCGAGGCACTCTTCACCCTGGGCGAGCGGCCCGAGCTGCGTTACGACGAGGCCGCGCGGTGGCTGGCCGCCCGCGGGTATCGCTCGACGGTCGACTACCTCGCCACGGCCGCCCAGATGGTGCTCGAGTCCACAGGCCTGCTCCCCCACGCCAACGCGGGCGCACTGTACCCCAACGAGCTGGCCCAGTTGCGCGCCGTGAGCGCCTCCCAGGGCATGATGCTCGAAGCCCTGGCCGACCTCGAGGCGCACCGCTTGGCCCCCGACAAGACGCCCGCGCGACGACTGGCCACCCTCGAGGCCGCCGGGGAGCTCAAGATCCCCTTCACGACCGGGGTCCTCGTCGGGATCGGCGAGAGCCGAGCCGAACGCCTGGCGACACTCGAGGCGATCGCCGCCAGCCACCGACGCCACGGTCACGTCCAGGAGGTGATCGTCCAGAACTTCCTGCCCAAGGCCCGCACCGCGATGGCCCACCACCCACCGGCCGACACCGAGGAGTTCCACTGGACCATCGCGGCGGCCCGACTCGTCCTGCCCGACGAGGTCCACCTGCAGGCGCCGCCGAACTTAAGTGACGACCCCGCGGCGCTGCTCGACTACGGCATCGACGATTTCGGCGGCATCTCGCCGGTGACCGCCGACCACGTGAACCCCGAGCGGGCCTGGCCGGCCGTAGAGACGCTGGCCGACGAGTGCGCCTCGCGGGGCCTCGTACTCGCGCCGCGCCTGACGCTCTACCCTCGCTTCGCCTTCGACGCGACCTTCGTCGACGAGGCGGTCCGCCCGGCCGTGCTGGCCGCCGCCGACGCGGCGGGTCTCGCGCGCGACGACGAGTGGCACGCCGGTGGCGAGACCGCCCCCCCGCCGAGGCCGGTGCGTCGCACGACGACCACGGCCGTCTCGACGATCCTCGCGCGCTACCAGCCGGGCTACGACTTCTCCGAGGCCGAGCTCGTCACGCTCTTCGGCGCGCGCGACGGCGACTTCGTCGCGGTCTGCGCGGCGGCGGACGCGACGCGGCGCGCGCTGGTGGGCGACGAGGTGAGTTTCGTCGTGAACCGCAATATCAACTACACGAACGTCTGCACCTTCAAGTGCCGGTTCTGCGCCTTCTCCAAGGGACCGCTGTCACTGAACCTGCGCGGGGATCCCTACCTGTTGACCCTGGAGGAGATCAGTGAGCGCGTGCGCGAGGCCGAGGCCCGTGGCGCGACCGAGGTGTGCCTCCAGGGCGGGATCCACCCGAACTTCGACGGCGACTACTACGTCGACGTGGTCGCCGCCGTGAAGGCCGGCTCCCCGAGGATCCACATCCACGCCTTCAGCGCCCTCGAGGTCCACGAGGGCGCGCGCCGGCTCGGCGTCGATCTCGCGACCTACCTGACGCGCCTGAAGGACGCCGGGCTCAAGACCCTCCCGGGCACGGCGGCCGAGATCCTCGACGACCCCGTGCGGGCCGTCCTCTGCCCCGACAAGATCACGACCGATCAGTGGCTCGAGGTGCACCGCACGGCCCACGGCGTGGGCCTCGGTTCGAACGTCACGATCATGTTCGGCGCGGTCGAGGGTCCCGAGAGCTGGGCGCGCCACCTGGTGCGCACCCGCGACCTGCAGCGCGAGACGGGCGGCTTCAGCGAGTTCGTGCCCCTCCCCTTCGTCCACATGGCGACCCCGCTGTTCTTGCGCGGCCGGGCGCGGCGCGGCCCCACGTTCCGCGAGGCGGTCCTGATGCACGCGGTGGGCCGCCTGCACTACGCCACCCTCATCGACAACATCCAGGTGAGCTGGGTGAAGATGGGCGTGGAGGGCGTCCGGCGGATCCTCGGCGCGGGGGCGAACGACCTCGGTGGGACGCTCATGGACGAGAACATCTCGCGCGCGGCCGGCGCGACCCACGGCCAGGAGATGGACCCGGCCGCCTTCGCCGATCTCGTCGCGCCCCTCGGGCGCACCCTCGTCCAGCGCACGACGGCGTACCAGATCCTCGCCCGATGAACCTGGCCGACCGGCTGATCGAGGTCGTCAACGCCGACACGGCGCTCTCGGCGGAACGACGGGCCCTCCTGCGCGAACTGGTGACCCGGGTGGCCGGGGTGGCCGAGTCCGACGCGAACACCAAGGACCTGCGCGTCGCCGTGCGGGCGATCGACGAGCTCCTGGCGGCCTTCGTCCTCTTCGACCGCTTCGCCGATCGAGCGAAGCTGACGATCTTCGGCTCGGCCCGAACCCCGCCGGGACATCCCCACTACGAACTGGCCGTCGAGCTCGCCTCGATCATGGCCGCTCGCGGCTGGATCATCGTCTCGGGTGGCGGACCGGGGATCATGGAAGCGGCGGCGCGCGGGGGCGGACGCGACGCCACCATCGGGGTCAACATCGACCTGCCCTTCGAGCAGAGCCCGAACCCCTACATCGACGTGGCGACGATGCTCGTCACGATGCGCTACTTCTTCACCCGCAAGGTGGCTCTCACGCGTTCGTCGATCGCCTTCGTGATCCTGCCCGGAGGGCTCGGGACGATGGACGAGCTCTTCGAGGTGATCACGCTGCTCGACACTGGCAAGACCACCCCGGCGCCGGTCGTGCTGCTCGACACCCCCGAGGGGACCTACTGGGAGGAGTGGCGCGACTTCGTCGACCACACTCTGATCGAGGGGGGTTACGTCTCGTCGGTCGACCTCAACCTGGTGCGCCCGGCCCGGGGCGTCACCGAGGCCATCGCCGAGATCGACCGGTTCTACGCCAACTACGAGGGATTCTCCCTGGACGGCCCGCGCGCCACGGTCCACCTGAAGCGCCCGCCCCGCCCCGAGGAGCTGGTGCGCCTGCGCGCGCTCGTGCCCCAGTTCGACCTCGGCGAGGGGCTGCGCCTCGAACCCGACGGAACGCTCGTCTTCGACTTCGACGGGCGCAGCTACGTCGCGCTGCGCACGGTCATCGACGAGGTCAACCGCTGGGTTGAGCCGGCCCCGGCGGACTAGTCCTCGACGGCCTCGCGGTGGCGCAGGATCGCGATCGCCTTGGCCAGGTGGCGACGGACCTTGGCGAGCTCGCGCTCGGCCTCGCGCGCGCCCGCCTCGTCGCCGTCGCGCATCTGGTGGCGGACGGCGTCGAAGATGACGTCGTTCACCCTCGCCTCGAGGGCGGCCAGCTCGTCGGCCAGCTCGTCGAAGGGACCCACTAGGGGACGACCTCGACGTCGAGGTCGCCCTCGGCGTAGAGGGCGCGCAGCGCCTTCTTGTCGAACTTGCCGACGCTCGTCTTGGGGACCGACTCGACGAAGGCCCACCGTTCGGGCAGCCACCACTTGGCCACCCGCTCGGCGAGGTACGCCTTGAGCGTCGCGGCCGAGACGGTCGAGCCGGGCTGGCGCACGACGCAGCACAGCGGTCGCTCCTGCCAGCGTTCGTCGGGCACGGCCACCACCACGGCCTCGAAGACCTCGGGGTGGGCCATGACCGTCGACTCCAGCTCGACCGAGCTGATCCACTCGCCACCCGACTTGATGACGTCCTTGCTCCGATCGGTCACCACCATGAAGCCCTCGGCGTCGAGGGTCCCGATGTCCCCGGTGCGCAACCAGCCGTCGTGGAACTTCTCGGGGTCGTCGGTGCCGACGTAGGAGCCCGTGATCCACGGCCCGCGGATCTCGAACTCGCCGACCGTCTTGCCGTCGCGCGCCAGCACCGTGCCGTCGTCGTCGGTGATGCGCATCTCGACCCCGGCCACGATGCGGCCCGACTTAACCCGGTAGTCGACCTCGCGATCGCGCGGGGTGCCCGCGGGGGGAATCGCGACGGCCGCCAGCGGGCTCGTCTCGGTCATCCCCCAGCCCTGGACGACGTCGATCCCGTAGCGGTCGCGGAACTGCTCGATCATGTGGCGCGGCACGGCCGAGCCGCCCATGAGGATGCCGCGCAGGCTGGAGAAGTCGACGTCCGGCTCGGTCTCGGCCACGCGCAGCACGTCGTTCCAGACGCTCGGCACGGCGAGCGAGATGGTCGGGCGCAGCTCCCGGCACATCGTGATGATGGGACCGCCCTGGAGGAACATCTGAGGCAGGATCAGCTCGACCCCCCCGAAGAAGGCGGTGTAGACGCTCCCCCACGCGTTGACGTGGAACATCGGGACGATGGTGAGGCACCGATCGCGCTCGCACAGGCCGATCGAGTTGGCGGTCATCGAGGCCAGCGAGTGCAGCCAGACCGAGCGGTGGCTGTAGACGACGCCCTTGGGGTTGCCCGTGGTGCCCGAGGTGTAGCACATGATCGCGGCGTCGCGTTCGTCGAGCTCGGGCCAGACGAAGCCGGGCTGCTCGGCCGCGAGGAGCTGGTCGTAGTCGAGGGTCTCACCGAGCACGCCGGTGGGATCGGGACCGTTGAGGATGATCGTCTCGACGGTGGGGATCTGATCGCGGATCTTGGCGAAGGTCGGAGCGAGGGTGGCGTCGACGATCACCACCTTGTCGGCCGCGTGGTTGATGATGTAGGCGAGCTGGTCGGGGAAGAGGCGGATGTTCAACGTGTGCAGCACCGCGCCCATGGCCGGCACCGCGAGGTAGGCCTCGACGTGGGCCTGGTTGTTCCACATGAACGTGCCGACCCGGTCCTCGGGCGCCACGCCAAGGCGGCGCAGGGCCGCCGCAAGGCGCTCGGCGCGTTTGGCGACCTGGGAGAAGGTCCCCTCGTCGACGCCCTCGGGCGTGACGGTGAAGATCTTCTTGTCCGCGTAGAGGTACTCACCGTGCCGGATGATGCCGCTGATCAGTAGCGGCGCCTCTTGCATCGTGCTCTTCATCACTTCCCCCTTTGCTCGATAGTACCGAGCGGGCGGCGGATCCCTACCAGCTCTGGGCGTAGGGCTCGAGGGGCGTCGGCAGGGACGTCGTGCCGCCGCGCAGGTGGCGATCGACGGCGGCCGCGGCCGCGCGGCCCTCGGCGATGGCCCAGACGATCAGGCTCTGGCCGCGCACCGCGTCCCCACAGG
>JAKABC010000131.1 GCA_021802025.1 Actinomycetes bacterium | reverse complement strand
TCGACCGGACCCGCCCGAGGAGCTCGCCGCCCACCTGGGGGAGCTCGCCGGACGCCGGGTCCTCGACGTGGGCGCCGGCACCGGCAAGCTCACCCGGTTCCTGCTCGCCCACGGGGCGCGGGTGAGCGCCGTCGAGCCCGACGACGCGATGCGCGCCGTGCTCGTGGCGAGGTCCCCCGAGGTCGAGGCGATCGCGGCGACGGCCGAGGCGCTGCCCTTCGCGGAGGCCACCTTCGACCTCGTGGCCTCCTCGTCGGCGTGGCACTGGTTCAGCCACCCCGCGGCCGAGCACGAGTTCGCCCGGGTCCTCAAAGACGACGGGCGCATCGTCGTCGCCTGGAACGGGCTGAGTGGCACCGTGGGCTGGGTGCGCGACCTCGTCGCCCGACGCGAGCGCGAGGACGACCCCGACCGACGCCCCCGGGGCTGGCACGCCGACCTGTCAGCCGGGCCCTACGAGGACGCCCTCGACTTCGACCTCGCGTGGGTGTGGCGACGCAGCGTCGAAGACCTCGTGGCGCTCTTTGCGACCTACTCGGGCGCGCTCGTGCGCCCCGAGGACGAGCGCCGCGAGCTCTTCGACGCCGTGGCGGCCGAGGCCGAGGCCCGGGCCGTCGAGGGGATCGTCGAGGTGCCGATGAGCCTGCGCGGGACGACGGCGCGGCGCGCGGCGCGCTAGGAGTCGGCGCCCGCCACCGCCGAGCGCGATCGCGGCGCGGCGCTGTGGCGCCAGAGGACGGCCGGCACCACGAGGCCGACCCCGAGCAGGGCCCCGAGCCCGCAGTCGCCGTACCAGCCGAAGTGGGCGTAGGCCTGGCCCGAGAAGAACGAGCCGAGCGACGCGCCGGTGAAGCCGGCCACCATGTAGGCGCTGTTGATGCGGCTGCGCGCCCCGGGCAGCAGGCCGTAGATCACCGACTGGTTGGTGATCTGGGTGCCCTGCATGCCCGTGTCGAGCAGGACGATGCCCACCGCGAGAGCGGCCACGTCGCCCCGGCCCAGGGCGAGCATCCCGAAGGAGGTGAGCATCAATGAGGCGAAGACGATCGTCGTCACCGACTGGCGCTGGCGGTCGGCGTGGTGGCCGGCGGTGTTGGCGGCCATCACCCCGCCGACCCCGAAGAGGCCGAACAGCCCGATCACGGCGTTCGAGTAGTGGAAGGGCGACCCCGCGAGCAGGTAGGACAGCGTCGTCCACAGCACGTTGTTGCAGGCGAAGATCATCGCGCCGAAGTAGGCCCGTCGACGCAGCACCGGCTCGTCGCGGTAGAGGGTGAAGACCCCGGCGATCAGCTGGCGGTAGGCGACCCGGGCCCGGGGGGCCTCGTGGGGCAGGTTCAGCCACAACAGGACCGCCATCACGCTGAGCGCCCCCGCGGCGATGAGGTACACGCTGCGCCACCCGGCCCACTGGGCGATCAGTCCCGAGAAGGTCCGACTGAGCAGGACCCCCACCAGCAGTCCCGACATCACCCGCGCGATGATCCGGCCGCGCTGGGCCTCGGCGGCCAGGTCGGCCGCGAGGGGGATGAGGACCTGGCCGCCGACCGAGGTGAGCCCGATGACCACCATGACGAGGGTCAACACGCTAAAGGAGTGCAACGAGGCCGCGAGGAGCATCATGGCCGCGGCCAGCACGAAGATGCCCACCGCGAGCGGCCGACGGGCGACGACGTCGCCCAGGGGCACGACGAAGGCCAGCCCGACCGCGTAGCCGGCCTGGACGAGGGTCATGAGCAGGGTCGCGTGAGTGATGCCGACCGAGAAGTCGCGGCTGATCTGGTGCAGCAGCGGCTGGAGGTAGTAGAGGTTCGCGACGATGATCCCGATGGCCACGGCCATCAGCGTGGTCAGGCGGCTGGTGAGGGGCCGGGCGGCGTCGCTCGTCGGGGTCACGATCGGACCACGCTAGTGGCGCGCCCTAGTCGCGCGGCGGGATCGAGTAGGTGACCGAGGCCTTGGCGACGAGCTCGCCCGAGGCCCGCGAGGTGATCGCCACGTCGACGACGGCCAGGCGCCGGCCGAGCTTGACGAGGGTGGCGGTGGCGGCGATCGCGTCGAGGGGGGGCTTGCGCAAAAAGTCGATGTGCAGGCTCGTCGTCACCGCGAGCAGCACCGGGCCGATGTGGCCGAGGATCACCAGCCAGGCGGCGTTGTCCGCCAGGGCCATCATCGTGGGCCCCGAGACGGTCCCGCCGGGCCGTCCGTGGCGCTCGTCGACGCCCTGGACGACGACGAGCGTGTCGCCCTCGAGGGACTCCACGACCGGCGGGGTGTGGTCGGGGAAGGCCTCGTCGACGATGCGCTGGAGCTCGGCGACGCTCAGTCGGGTCGCCATCAGGCCACCCGACGGTACCGGGCGACGGCGAGGGGCGCGAGGACGGCGACGATGCCGAGCGACCAGCCCACCGAGATCCACGTCGAGGCGCCGTGGGCTGTGCCCATCATCAACCCGCGCACGGCGAAGGTCGCCTGGCTCACCGGCTGGTTGTTGGCGAAGGGCCGCAGCCACCACGGCATCGAGGCGACCGGCACGAAGACGGCCGAGGCGAAGGTGAGCGGGAAGATCAGCGGGAAGGTCATCGCCTGGGCCGCCTCGGAGTTGGGGGCGGCGAGCCCCACGAAGGCGAAGCCCCACGAGAGGCAGTAGGCGAACAGGAGCATCACCAGGCAGGCCTGCAGGTAGGTCCACACCGAGCCGGTCGGGCGGAATCCCACGGCGAAGCCCACCCCGGTGATGAGCGCGAGCACGAGGATGTTGCGCACGGTGTCGGCGACGGTGCGTCCGGCGAGCACGGCCATGCGGGCCATCGGCAGGGCGCGGAAGCGCTCGATGAGCCCCTTCTGGAGGTCCTCGGACAGGCCGATGGCGGTGTTCACCGAGCCGAAGATGGTGGCCTGGGTGAGGATCCCGGGGATGAGGTAGTTCACGTAGTTCGTCCCCGGCACGTTGATCACCCCGCCGAAGACGTAGCGGAAGAGCAACACGAACATGACCGGCTGGACGAGGGTGAAGACGAGGGCGACCGGGATGCGCGCGATCGCCATGAGGTTGCGTCGCGCGATCGTGAGCACGTCCGAGACGGCCCAGAGCAGCTCCGGGCGGTTCGACGCGCGCGGGGGCAGCACGCTCGAGGTCGTCGCGGTCACGCTCGGCTCCGACGTGGCCCGCCGGCCGCGGCCGGCTGGAGGTCGCTGCCGTCCTCGGCCTTGTGTCCGGTGAGCGCGAGGAAGACGTCGTCGAGGCTCGGCTCGCGCAGCTCGAGGCCGGTCAGGCTCAGCCCGGCCGCGTCCAGGCGGCGTAGCGCGTCGGCCGTCGTCTTGGGGCCGTCGTCGACGGTGATCTCGAGGTTGTGGCCCTCGAGGTTGGCCGGTGTCGCCGAGAGGTCGGCCAGCAGCGGCATCGCCGACGCGGCGTCGTCGGTGCTGGCGAATCCCAGCTCGAGCACCGTGGCGCCCATCTGGGCCTTGAGCTCGCGCGAGGTGCCCTCGGCGATGATGCGCCCGTGGTCGAGCACGACCAGCCGGTCGGCGAGCCGGTCGGCCTCGTCGAGGTACTGGGTGGTGAGCAGCACCGTCGTCCCGCCCTCGACGAGCCGCTCGATGATGGTCCACAGCTCCGAGCGGCTCTGGGGGTCGAGGCCGGTGGTGGGCTCGTCGAGGAAGAGCACGGGCGGCTCGCCCACCAGGGCCGCCGCGAGGTCCAGGCGCCGGCGCATGCCCCCCGAGTAGGTCTTGGCGATGCGATTGGCCGCGTCCGAGAGGCCGAAGTCCTCGAGGAGCTGGCGGCTCTTGGCGACGACGTAGGGCTTGGCGAGGTGGTTGAGCAGGCCCACCATGCGCAGGTTCTCAAAGCCCGTCAGGTTCTCGTCGACCGTGGCGAACTGACCGGCCAGTCCGATGCGCCGGCGCACCTGCTGGGGCTGGGCGACCACGTCGTAGCCGGCCACGACGGCGCGACCGCTGGAGGGGCGCAGGATCGTCGAGAGGATGCGCACCATGGTCGTCTTGCCCGAGCCGTTCGGGCCGAGCAGTCCGAAGACCCGTCCGGCCGGGACCGAGAGCGAGACCCCGTCGAGGGCGCGGACCTCGCCGTCGCGGAACGTCCGCACGACGTCGAAGGTCTCCACCGCGACGTCGGCCATGGGGCGCAGTCTACGGGGGCCCGTCCACGCGCACGAACCCGAACGACCCGGTACCGTCGTGAGCGTGGCCCTTGCCGAGGACGAGATCGCCCGGGTGCGCGCGGCGACCGACATCGTCGCGCTGATCACCGAGTCGGTCGCCCTCAAGCGCTCGGGCCAGCGTTGGGTCGGACTGTGCCCCTTCCACGGCGAGCGCACGCCGTCGTTCTCGGTCAACGCCCAGGAGGGCCGCTACTACTGCTTCGGCTGTCGGGCGGCCGGGGACCAGATCACCTGGGTGCGCGAGACCCAGCACCTCGACTTCGTCGAGGCCGTGCGCCACCTGGCCGAGCGCGCCGGGATCGAGCTGCGCGAGGACGCCTACGCCGGACCGGCCCGAAAGGAGCGCCAGGTGGCCCTCGAGGCGATGGCGAGGGCCGTCGACTGGTACCACGAGCGGCTCTTGCACGGCCCCGACGCGCGGCCCGCGCGCGACTACCTGCGCGCGCGCGGGATCAGTGGCGAGGTCGCGCGCACGTTCCGCCTGGGCTGGGCGCCCGACGAGTGGGACGCCCTCACCCGGGCGCTCTCACTCGACGCCAAGGTCCTCGAGGCGACGGGCCTCGGCTTTGTCAACCGGCGGGGCCGGCTCCAGGACTTCGTGCGGGGCCGGGTGATCTTTCCCATCTTCGACCCCTCGGGCAAGGCCGTCGCCCTGGGCGGGCGGATCCTGCCCGGCGCGGGCGAGCGGCCCGACGGGCGCGTCGAGCCCAAGTACAAGAACAGCCCCGAGACCGCCATCTACTCCAAGCGCAAGACCCTCTACGGGCTGCACCTGGCCAAAGACGACGTCGTGCGCACCGGTGAGATCGTCGTGTGCGAGGGCTACACCGACGTCATCGCCTTCTTTCTCGCCGGCGTGCCCCGGGCCGTCGC
>JAKABC010000130.1 GCA_021802025.1 Actinomycetes bacterium | reverse complement strand
GCGGCTTCCCGCTCGAGTTCTGCACCATCGCCGTCTCGGACGGGATCTCGATGGGGGGCGAGGGGATGCGCGCCTCGCTCGTGTCCCGCGAGGTGATCGCGGACTCCGTCGAGGCGATGGTCCACGCGGAGCGCCTCGACGCGCTGGTGACCTTCGCCGGCTGTGACAAGTCCCTCCCCGGGATGCTGATGGCCGCGGCGAGGCTGGATCTCCCGGCGGTGTTCTGCTACGGGGGCTCGATCCTCCCGGGGCAGCTCGGGGACCGGGCACTCGACGTCGTGAGCGTCTTCGAGGCGGTCGGTGCTCGGGCTGCCGGTGAGATCGACGACGAGGAGCTGGAGGCGATCGAGCGCAACGCCTGCCCGACGGCGGGGAGCTGCGCGGGGATGTTCACCGCGAACACCATGGCGGCCGCCGCAGAGGCGCTCGGGATGGCGCTCCCGGGCGCGTCGGCCCCTGCGGTCGACCGCCGTCGCGACGACCTCGCGGAGGCGAGCGGCCGGGCCGTGATGGGCCTCGCGGAGCGGGGCATCCGGGCGCGCCAGATCTTGACCAAGCGCGCCTTCGAGAACGCGATCGCGACCGTCATGGCGCTCGGCGGCTCGACCAACGCGGTGCTGCACCTGCTGGCCATCGCCTACGAGGCGCGAGTCGAGCTCGACCTCGACGACTTCGACCGGATCGGGCGGCGGGTGCCGCACCTCGCGGACATGAAGCCGCACGGCCGGTTCCACATGGTGGACCTGGACCGGGTGGGTGGGCTCGCCGTCGTCCTCGCCGAGCTCGCGGACGCGGGCTTCCTCGATCCGGACGTGATGACCGTCACCGGCAAGACGCTCGGGGAGAACCTGGCAGCCGCCCGCCCGGCGGCGCCCGACGGGGAGGTCGTGCGGCCGGTCGACCGGCCGATCCACCTGGACGGGGGGATCGCGATCCTGCGCGGCTCGCTCGCGCCGGACGGCGCGGTGGTGAAGGTGGCCGGCCTCGACGGCGAGCGCTTCGAGGGCGTGGCCCGGGTCTTCGACGGGGAGGACGGGGCGCTCGAGGCCATCCTGGCGGGGGCGATCCACGCAGGCGACGTCGTCGTGATCCGCTACGAGGGCCCGAAGGGCGGCCCGGGCATGCGCGAGATGCTGGCGGCGACCGGCGCGATGAAGGGAGCGGGCCGTGGCGCGGACGCCGCCCTCGTGACCGACGGGCGCTTCTCGGGCGGAACGCACGGCTTCTGCGTCGGCCACGTCGCGCCCGAAGCGGCCGTGGGCGGTCCGATCGGGTTGGTGGAGGACGGCGACCGGATCCTCCTCGACGTGCCGAGCCGCCGGTTGGACCTGCTCGTCGACCCGGCCGAGCTGGAGCGTCGGCGGGCCGCCTGGAAGCTCCCGCCACCCCGGTACACCCACGGCGTGCTCGCCAAGTTCGCGCGCCTCGCCACGGGGGCGGAGCGGGGGGCGGTCACCGAGCCGTAACGCGCGCTCGCGTCCGAAGGCGGGGGATCCAGCCCGCGCCGCGCGCGCGGGGCCACTGCCGGGTAGGGCCGGGACGGCGGATGCGCGGCAGGCCGGCGCTCGCGCCCCGCGTCGCTCCCTGCGGGTGCCGGCTGTCTGACGGGCTACGGTGGGTGTATGACGATGCTCAGCTTCCGACTCGACGACGCGGAGGCCGGTCGGGTCCGAGAGTGGGCGGCACGGCTCGAAGTCGACGTGTCGACGCTCGTTCGCGAGGCGGTGCGCCGCCGCCTGGACGAGCTGGCGAGTGAGGCCGATGCCCGTGCCTGGGCCGAGCACCCCCTCAGCGCGGGCGAGCTCGAGCTGGCCGGCGTTTCCGACTGGGGGCCGGCCGAGGACTGGTCGGACTGGGCCGGAAGCAGGCGCTGAGCCCGATGCGCCATGGCGACATCTGGTTCGCGGCGACGCCCGGCGGGGATCGCCCCGTCCTGGTCCTGACCCGCGATCCGGTCGCGGACCGGATCGGTGCGCCGGTCGTCGCTGCACTCACCCGAACGAGGCGGGGCCTGCGATCGGAGGTCGTCCTGACCGCTGCAGAGGACGGCACGCCGACGGACTGCGTGGTCAACCTCGACAACCTCCACACGCTGCCCCGAGTGGCATTCCGGCGACGAGTGACGGCGCTCTCCCCGATCCGGCTCGCCGAGGTCTGTCGAGCGCTCGTCGCATCCGTCGGGTGCTGAGCGGCAGCGGAGCCGGTCGGACGATCTCGTCGGACCCCGAGCCTCGGGCCTCGGGGTGCAACCGTGCGCACCTCGCCGCAACGGCTGCGCTGCGCGAGGCGCGCCGGGCGAGTTGCGCGCGGAGGATCTGCCTGCCAGAATCGACTCGATGATCCCCACCCGACTCCTCCTCGTACTCCGTACCTGAGCGCGCCCACACCCACGCGCGCTCGACCTCCCCTCGGGGAGGTCGTTTCGTTTCCGGGGGTCGGTGACGTCGCCGGTGCGCGAGGGAGCAGTCCGATCCCGCGAGCCCGGCAGTGCCGCCGAGATCGCCGGTCCGAGCACCGAGCCCCCGAGCACCGAGCCCCCGAGCACCTGCCAACCGAACCTCTCACCAGCCCGACCCGAGACCCAGACCCGACACCGAATCGAACGAGGAGCCACCGATGGAGCTGACCGGAGCCCAAGCGCTGATCAAGAGCCTGGAGACCGAGGGAGTCGAGGTCATCTTCGGCCTGCCCGGCGGCGCGATCCTTCCCGTCTACGACCCGATCCTCGACTCGCCGATCCGCCACATCCTCGTCCGCCACGAGCAGGGCGCCGGTCACATGGCCGAGGGCTACGCGCTCGCGACCGGCCGGCCGGGCGTGGCCATGGTCACGAGCGGGCAGGGCGCGACCAACATCGTCACCCCGATCGCCAACGCCCACATGGACTCCACCCCCCTCGTGGTCGTGACCGGCCAGGTGGCGCGCGCGGCCATCGGCACCGACGCCTTCCAAGAGTGCGACATCACCGGGATCACGATGGGGATCACCAAGCACAACTTCCTCGTGAGCTCGCCCAGTGAGATCCCCCGGGCCATCGCGGCGGCCTTCCACATCGCCACGACCGGCCGGCCCGGGCCGGTGCTCGTCGACCTGCCCAAGGACGTCGCCCAGTCGACGATGGAGTGGTGGTACCCCGCCGGCGTCGAGGAGCTCGACCTGCCGGGCTACCGGCCGATCCCCGAGATCGACGAGGCCGCCCTCGAGCGCGCCGCCGCCGTGCTCGCCGCCTCGGAGCGGCCGGTGCTCTACGTCGGCGGCGGCGTGTTGAAGGCCCGGGCCCACGAGCAGCTGCGCGCCTTCGCCGAGCGCACCCGGATCCCGGTCGTCACGACCCTCATGGCCCGCGGGGCCTTCCCCGACAGCCACGAGCTGGCCCTCGGGATGCCGGGCATGCACGGCACCTACGCCGCGGTGACCGCCCTGCAGCGCGCCGACCTCCTGCTCGCGCTGGGCACGCGCTTCGACGACCGCGTGACCGGGCGCGTCTCGACCTTCGCGCCGGGCGCGAGGGTCATCCACGTCGACATCGACGCCGCCGAGATCAACAAGATCCGTCGCGTCGAGGTGGCCCTGCGCGCCGACGCGGCGAGCGCGCTCGAGGCGCTCGAGGCGCTGGGCGCGGCGCCGGCGAACCTCGACGTGTGGTGGAAGGAGATCCGGACCTGGCAGGAGAGCTACCCCCTCGTCTACGACCCGCCGGCCGAGGCCGGCCCGCTGCGCCCCCAGCACGTCATCGAGTCGATCCACGCGGCCTCGCCCGAGGGCACCGTCGTCGCGGCCGGCGTGGGCCAGCACCAGATGTGGGCCAGCCAGTTCTGGCGCTTTGAGGAGCCGGGCACCTGGATTAACTCGGGGGGCGCGGGCACCATGGGCTTCGGCGTGCCGGCGGCCATCGGGGCCAAGGTCGGGCGCCCCGAGCGCACCGTGTGGTGCATCGACGGCGACGGCTGCTTCCAGATGACGGCCCAGGAGCTCACCACGGCGCGCGCCGAGGGCATCCCGATCAAGGTGGCCATCCTCAACAACGCCTACCTGGGCATGGTCCGCCAGTGGCAGGAGATGTTCTACGAGGAGCGCTACAGCGAGGTCTACCTCAACGCCGACCTGCCCGACTACGTGAAGTGGGCCGAGGCGATGGGCTGCGTGGGCCTGCGCGCGCGCACGCCCGACGAGATGCGCGCCGCCATCGAGGAGGCCAACGCGATCAACGACGTGCCGGTCGTGGTGGACTTTCGCACCGACACCGCCGAGAAGGTCTTCCCGATGGTGGCCGCGGGGGCGAGCAACGACGACATCATGGTCCACCCCTCCCAGAGGAGGGACGCGTGAGTCCCGAGCCCTTCCTCGGCGACGTGGAGCACTCGCCGGTGCGCCACCACATCCTCTCGGTGCTGGTGGAGAACAAGGCCGGCGTCCTCGCCCGGGTGGCCGGGCTCTTCGCCCGTCGGGGGTTCAACATCTACTCCCTGGCCGTCGCCCCGGCCGAGTCCCACGAGCGCTTCAGCCGGATCACCATCGTCGTCGACGCCGAGACGGCCCCGCTCGAGCAGGTCCTGGGTCAGCTCCACAAGCTCGTCAACGTGGTCGACATCGGCGACATCTCGCCCGAGGACGCGGTCGAGCGCGAGCTGCTGCTCGCGACGATCGCGACCGACGTCGACAACCGGACCACGCTGCTCGACGTGATCGGCGCGGCCAACGCCTCGATCATCGACGTCGACGCCCACCACGTGACCGTGGTGCTCGCGGCCACCCCGGCGGGCTGCGACGCCTTCGAGCGGGCCCTCGAGGCCCACCCCGGGGTCGAGCTCCACCGGACCGGTCGCGTGGCCGTCCCTAGACTGGGGGTTCCCACCCACGAGCCCGCGAGGAGCCGATGACCACCCTCTACTACGAGAAGGACGCCCAGCCCGAGCTCCTGAGGGCCAAGAAGATCGCCGTGCTGGGCTACGGCTCCCAGGGCCACGCCCACGCCCTCAACCTCCACGACAGCGGCTTCGACGTGCGCGTGGGGCTGCGCGCCGACTCCTCGTCGGTCCACAAGGCCGAGGCGGCCGGACTGCGCGTGCG
>JAKABC010000129.1 GCA_021802025.1 Actinomycetes bacterium | reverse complement strand
GCCCGGCCGCCGCGCGGCCGAGCGGGCCGGTGACGAAGAGCCGGTCGCCCGGGCGGGCCCCGGAGCGCCGCAGCGCCCCCGCGCCCGGACACTCCCCGATGACCGTGACCGCGACGGCAATCTCCGCCCCGCGCGAGAGGTCGCCGCCCACCACCGGACAGCCCGCGTCTAGTGCGGCCGCGGCCGCGCCCTCGTGCAGCGCCTCGAGGTCGGTCCCGGGCGGCGCGGTCACCGCGAGGACCAGGGCGCGCGCGAGCGCCCCCATCGCCGCGAGGTCCGAGAGGGCGGCCGCCACGGCCTTGTAGCCGAGGTCGGCGAGGGAGAAGAGGTCGAGGTCGAGGTGGACCCCGGCGACGGCCACGTCGGTCGAGACGACGACCTGGCCGACCAGGGGTCGCAGGATCGCCGCGTCGTCGCCGACGAACAGCTCGCCGCGCACCGGGGAGCCGGGGCCCACGATTTTCGCTATACGCTCGAGGACGTCATCTTCGCGCCGGTCACGTTCTCTGGTTGGGTCGGCCGGCGTGGTCATGACGCGCAGTGCGACGCGCCGTAACCCCGCGGCGCCCGGACCGTAGACGAGGTAGCGGTGGCGTACCCAACCAAGAACAAGAAGCTCATCGAGTGGGTCGAGGAAGTGGCCAGGCTCACGACGCCCGATCGTATCCACTGGTGCGACGGCTCGGCCGAGGAGTACGACGCCCTCTGCCAGCTGCTCGTCGACAACGGGACCTTCACCAAGCTCTCCGAGGCCAAGCGGCCCCACAGCTACTACGCGGCCTCCGACCCCGGCGACGTGGCGCGCGTCGAGGACCGCACCTTCATCTGCTCCGAGCGCGAGGTCGACGCCGGCCCGACCAACAACTGGCGCGACCCGGCCGAGATGCGCGCCACGCTGAACGGCCTGTTCGCCGGATCGATGCGCGGGCGCACGATGTACGTGGTGCCCTTCTCCATGGGTCCGCTCGGCTCGCCGATCTCGCACATCGGGGTCGAGATCACCGACTCGGCCTACGTCGCGGTCTCGATGCGGATCATGACCCGCATGGGCCAGGGCGCCCTCGAGGTGCTCGGGGACACCGGGGAGTTCGTGCCCTGCCTGCACTCGGTGGGGATGCCGCTCGCCGAGGGCCAGGCCGACGTGGCGTGGCCCTGTGACGCCGAGAACAAGTACATCGTCCACTTCCCCGAGACCCGCGAGATCATCTCGTACGGCTCGGGCTACGGCGGCAACGCCCTGTTGGGCAAGAAGTGCTTCGCGCTGCGCATCGCCTCGGTGCTGGCCCGCGACGACGGCTGGTTGGCCGAGCACATGCTCATCATCAAGCTGACCAACCCCCACGGCGAGGTCCGCTACGTCACCGGGGCCTTCCCGAGCGCCTGTGGCAAGACGAACCTCGCGATGATGGTCCCCACCCTGCCCGGATGGAAGGTGGAGACGATCGGCGACGACATCTGCTGGATGAAGTTCGGCCCCGACGGCCGGCTCTACGCGATCAACCCCGAGGCCGGCTTCTTCGGCGTCGCGCCGGGCACCAACATGGAGACCAACCCCAACGCGATGCTGTCGGTCGAGGCGAACACCATCTTCACCAACACCGCGCTCACCGCCGACGGCGACGTCTGGTGGGAGGGGATGGGCGAGCCGCCGGCCGGCCTCACCGACTGGCGCGGCCAGCCCTGGAGTGCCGAGACGGGCACGCCGGCGGCGCACCCGAACTCGCGCTTCACCGCCCCGGCGGCCCAGGACCCGGCCATCGCGCCCGAGTGGGAGGACCCGGCCGGGGTGCCGATCGACGCCGTCTTGTTCGGCGGGCGGCGCGCCCGCGTGGTGCCGCTCGTCTTCCAGGCCCGCGACTGGGCCCACGGGGTCTTCTTGGGCTCGATCATGGCCAGCGAGACGACGGCCGCGGCGACGGGCGCCGTGGGGAACCTGCGCCGCGACCCCTTCGCGATGCTCCCCTTCTGCGGCTACAACATGGCCGACTACTGGGGGCACTGGCTCTCCTTCGCCGAGCGCTTCGACGAGTCCGCCCTGCCCAAGGTCTTCTACGTCAACTGGTTCCGCAAGGGCGCGGACGGGAAGTTCCTCTGGCCGGGCTACGGCGAGAACTCGCGGGTCCTCGAGTGGGTCTTCGAGCGCACGGCCGGGCGCGGCGAGGCCGTCGAGACCCCGATCGGCTACCTGCCCGCCCCCGGCGCGATCGACACGACGGGCCTGGCGGTCGACCCGGCGACGATGGACGAGCTGTTGCGCGTCGACCTCGAGGAGTGGCGCGCCGAGGTGCCCCTCATCCGCGAGCACTACGCCCAGTTCGCCGAGCGCCTGCCCGACGCCCTGGCCGCCGAGGTCGACGCCCTGGAGGAGCGCTTGGCCTAGGTCAGTCGGCCGTCTCGGCGTCGGCGACGATGAGCCGCGGACCCGAGGGCCAGTCGAAGTAGCGCCACGTCCAGTTGATCATCACCCGCAGCTTGTTGCGGAACCCCACCAGGTACCACAGGTGCAGGCCCAGCCACGCCAGCCAGCCGACGGTGCCGCGGATCACCCCGCCGTGGGGCAGCTTGGCGACGGCCGCGCGACGCCCGATGGTCGCCATGATCCCCTTGTCGCGGTAGCGCAGCGGCTCGCCCGGGCGGCCCTCGAGGGCCGCGAGCACCTGACGGGCGGCGTGGCGGCCCGACTGGATCGCCACCGGCGCCAGCTGGGGCAGGTACCCCCCGGACCCGTCGGGGATGGCCGCGGCGTCCCCGGCCGCCCAGACGCACCCCTCCCCCTCGACGCGCAGGTCGCCCCCGACCACGGCCCGCCCGCCGGGGCCCCGGGGACCCTCGAGCCGACCGGCCAGCGTGCCCGCGGCCGTCACCCCGGCGGCCCAGACGACCGCGGCCGCCGCCCAGCTCTCGCCGTCGGCGAAGCGGATCGAGCGCGGGCCGACCTCGACGACCGAGCGACCGAACTCGACCTCGACGCCCATCGACTCAAGCTCGCGCTTGGCGTACTTCGCGGCCGACTCGGGGAAGGCCGTGAGCAGACGCGCCGCCAGGTCGACGAGCACCACGCGCACGTTCGAGGGGTCGAGGCGCAGCCCGTCGCGGCGGATCACGATCCCGATGAGCTCACTCAGCGCCCCGGCCGTCTCGACCCCGGTCGGCCCGCCGCCGACCACGACGAAGGTGAGCGCGACCGAGGAGCGCTCGGCCGCCACGTCGGCCTCCTCGAGGGCGAGCAGCAGGCGATTGCGCAACCGGCGGGCGTCGGCCAGGCTGTAGAGGGGCAGCGCGTGGCGGGCCGCGCCGGGGATGTCGAAGTACGAGGCGGTGGCCCCGGTCGTGACGATTACGTGGTCGTAGGCCAGCTCACTGGCGTCCTCGAGCACCACGACCCGACGGGCGCGGTCGAGGTCGGCGACGGTGCCGTGGCGAAAGCGGATGTTGTCGGCGTGGCCGAAGATCGTGCGGATCGGGTAGGCCACGTCGGCCGGCTCGAGGCCGGCCGTGGCGACCTGGTAGAGCAGGGGCAAGAAGGTGTGGAAGTTGTGGCGGTCGACGATCGTCACGCGCACCGGCCGGTGGGCCAGCTCGCGGGCGGCCGAGACGCCGGCGAAGCCCCCGCCGACGATCACCACGTGAGGCCACTCCTCGGGCCCGCGGGCCGGGCCGGACACGGGGGAGGTCGCCATAGCCCGGGCCAGCATAGGGCTCACTCGCGCGTCGACCCCCGGCGTCCGATCGGGTAGACGAGCGCCGCGACCAGCGTGAGCACCGCGAGGACCCGGTCGCCCAGCCCGAAGCGCAGGGCCACCCCGACCGGGATCAGCGCCCCGACGACCCAGGCCAGCTGCTGGCGCACCGCGAAGCGCGCGAAGGTCCGGCCCTGGGCCCCGGGCGCGACGTGGCGCTGGGTGATCGAGTCGAAGCTGGGCTGGGCGACGGCGGCGGTGGCGCCGAGCCAGCCGGCCAGCGCCACCTGGGCCGCGAGGTCGGGGTGGGTGGAGGCGGCCAGGGCCCCGAGCCCCGTGGCGAGCAGCGCCAGGGCGAGCAGCGTCGACTCGCCCAGTCGCCGGCGCACCCGGGTCACCAGGGCGAGGCCCCCCAGCGAGCCCACGCCCGAGAGCAGCAGGGCCGTCGCGTACCAGCCGAGGGCCGCCGACTCGCGCCGCAGCCCGAAGGCGAGCAGGAACGTGGCGAAGCCCACCGCGAAGCGCATCACCGACGCCGCCCCCAGCCCCCAGGCCACCTCGCCCTCGCCCAGGGGGTTGAGGGCGTGGCGGTCGCGCTCGCGCTGGGTGAGCCGGTCCACCGCCTCGCGCACCGCGGCGCTCGGTCGGCGCAGCCGCACGCTGGCGATCGTCGCCACGGCGTAGACCAGCGAGGCCACGACGAGCACGCTCACCGCGCCGATCCCCTTAAGGAGACCCGCCCCGATCGAGCCGGCGACGAAGCCCCCGACCGTGCCGAGCAGGGTGAGCTGGGCGTTGAAGCCGGCGTAGCCCGGTTCGGCCTGCGCCCCCTGGGCCGGCCAGCCGGCGTCGTCGACGGGCAGCGCGTGCTCCTTGAACTGGTCGGTGCGGGCCATCTCGGGCACGAGGGCGCCCCGGGTCACGACGTAGAGCTTCGAGGACACCAGCAGCAAGAAGGCCAGCGGGAAGAGCCACAGCGAGCTCAGGTTCTGGGCCATGAGCCAGCACAGCGCGACCCGCGCGCCGGCCGAGAGCGCCACGAGCACGCGCCGGCCGTTGGTCGAGCGGTCGATGAGGGGTCCGAGCAGCGGCGAGACGACGGCGAAGGGCGCGATCGTGAGCACGAGGTAGAGCAAGACCTTGCTCTTGGCCTCGTCGGGCGAGACCGAGAAGAAGAGGGAGCCCGCGAGCGAGACCGTCACCATCGTGTCGCCGGCCATCATCAGCACGTGCACGAGCGCCAGGCGCCCGAAGGCCGTCGTCTGGTCGAAGAGGTCCAGCGCGGAGGCCCGCGCCAGGGTCAGAAATCCACGGGCCCGCACGACCACGCAGCGTAGACACGCCCGGGCGGCGCGGGGCTAGTTCGAGTGACAGCCCCAGCGCTCGACGTAGGCCGGCAGCCGCCCGGCGACGCAGTAGGTCGCCCGGTCGGCGTTCGCCCAGCGCGCGGCCGCGGCGTCGTAGC
>JAKABC010000128.1 GCA_021802025.1 Actinomycetes bacterium | reverse complement strand
GGCCACGCCGTGACCCTGGTCGACGGCGCGTCGCGGCTCGGGGGGATGCTGCGCTACGGCATCCCCGCCTACCGGCTACCGCGAGAGGTGCTCGACGCCGAGGTCGGCCGGATCATCGAGATGGGCATCGAGGTCGTCCTCGATCGCTCCGTGGAGGACATCGCTGCCGCGCGCGACGAGTTCGGTGCCGACGCCGTCTTCCTCGCCGTGGGCGCCCAGCTCGGTCGGCGGGTGTCGATCCCGGCCGGCGACTCGGCCAAGGTCATCGACGCCGTGACGTTCCTGCACCGGGTGGCTGAGGACGACCCGCCCCTGCTCGGCCGACGCGTGGTCGTCTACGGCGGCGGAGACACGGCCCTCGACGCCGCGCGCACGGCGCGCCGCCTCGGGGCGACCGACGCGACCATCGTCTATCGACGCAACCGCGCCAAGATGCCCGCCCACGCCGAGGAGGTCGAGCAGGCCCTGGGCGAGGGGGTGACGGTGCGCTGGCTCTCGACCATCGAGCGCTTCGAGGGCGAGCGGCTCGTGATCGAGAAGATGGCGCTCAACGCCGAAGGCTTCCCCGAGCCCACCGGCGAGCTCGAGGAGCTCGACGCCGACGCCCTGGTGCTGGCGCTCGGCCAGGACACCGACCTCTCCCTCCTCGAGGGCAGCGCGGTCCACGTGGCCGACGGGGTGGTGCCGGTCGCCGAGTCGATGATGACCGACGTTCCGGGCGTCTTCGCCGGCGGGGACGTCGCACCCTCGGACCGCACCGCCACGGTCGCCGTCGGCCACGGCAAGCGGGCCGCTCACGGCATCGACGCGTACCTCGCCGAATCGAACTTCGAGCGCCCGGCGCGCCACCCGCTGGCCACCTTCGAGAACCTCACCACCTGGTACTACGCCGACGCCCCGCGCACCCAGCGTCCCGAGCTCGAGCGCGTGCGTCGCCAGACCAACTTCGAAGAGGTCGTCGGCGGGCTGACCGAGGACAACGCCTTGTTCGAGGCCCGTCGCTGCCTGTCGTGCGGGAACTGCTTCGAGTGCGACAACTGCTTCGGCGTCTGCCCCGACAACGCGGTGATCAAGCTCGGTGCCGGGAAGCGTTACGAGATCGACTACGACTACTGCAAGGGGTGTGGGATCTGCGTCGCCGAGTGCCCCTGCGGCGCCATCGAGATGGTCCCCGAGGTCATCTGAGGGATCGTGGGACCCGACGGGGTCGGGGCTCACCCCTCGACGAGAATGTCGGACGAGACGTCGGCCACGTCGGCGAGGCCCGTGAGGCCCATCGTCACGGCGATCTCCTGGCGCATCACCCTCAGCACGTGGGCGACACCGCGCTCGCCGCGCGCCGCGACGGCGTAGGCCCAGGCTCGCCCGACCATCACCGCGCGCGCGCCGCGCGCTAGCGCCTTCATCACGTCGAGGCCGCTGCGGACCCCGCCGTCCATGAGGACGTCGGCCCGTCCGTCCACGACCTCGACGATCCGCGCCAGTGCGTCGATGGTCGAGGGGACCGAGTCGAGCTGACGCCCCCCGTGGTTGGATACGACGAGCCCGTCCACCCCGCGCGCCACCGCCTCGCGGGCGTCGTCGGGATCGAGGATGCCCTTGAGCACCAGCGGGCCGGGCCAATGGGCGCGCACCCAGTCGATGTCGTCCCAGGTGACCGTGGGGTCGAACTGGTCGGCCACCCACGACTGGAAGTCGCTCGGGACGGCCGCTGCCCCCAGGACGGCCGCCAGGTTGCCGAAGGTGAGGGGTCGGCCCGCGACGGCCACGTCACGCACCCACGCGGGGTGGGCGGCCACGTCCAGGCCCCGCCGCAGGGTGGCGAGCCGACCGGGGCGGCCCGAGACGCCGTTGCGCGCGTCGCGATAGCGCTGCCCCACCACCGGCAGGTCGACCGTGAGGACGAGCACGGGCACCCCCAGCCCGGCGGCGCGGGCCATCAACGCCTCGGCGACGCCCCGGTCCCGCATCACGTAGAGCTGGAACCACGGGGCCATCCCGCTGGCCGCCGTCACCTCCTCGAGGTCGCATACCGACAGCGTCGACTCGCAAAAGGCCACGCCCGCCGCGACGGCCGCCCGCGCGGCCTGGGCCTCGGCCCGACGGGCCATCAGCCCGGCGAAGCCGACGGGCGCGAGCACGAGCGGCATCGAGAGGCTCTGGCCGAGCACGGTCGTCGACATCGTCCGGGCCGAGACGTCGCGCAGGACGCGCTGGCGAAAGTGCAGGGCGGCCAGGTCGGTGAGGTTGGCGGCCATGGTGGCCTCGGCGAAGGCCCCGCCGTCGAGGTAGTCGAAGATCTGTCTCGGCAGGCGGCGGCGCGCCCGCCCTCGGTAGTCCATCACCGAGGCCGGTACCAGGTTCAGACTGCGCTCGGCCACCGGCTCATTATGGCCCCGCCCGCGACCGGGGCCGTGGGTCGATCCGGGCTCGCGCGGAGGTCGGCCTAGACGTCACAGCCGAGCGCCCGCGCGTACTGGGCGAAGGGCTCCTCGTAGAGGGTCACGGCCGAGGGGTTCGAGCGCGGGAGGTCGAACTCGAAGCGGCCGTCGCGATACACCCAGTAGTCCACGAGGTCCGTCCCGCTGATGCGGTACGTGACCGTCCACCACCCCCGCCCGAGCCTGGTGGCGCCGAGGATCGTGGACTGACCCGGCGGGTCGGGGCAGAGGCGGTGACGTCGGACGTAGGCCGACTCCGAGATCACCCGACGGCTGGCCGCGTCGAAGTAGGAGTAGGCCGCCGCGTCGCGCCCGGACGCGTAGTCGGCGTTGAAGGTGGTCGCGTCGGCGCGCAGGCGCGCCGCGGTCTCGGGCTCGCGCCCGTGGTGCTCGGGTGCGCGCCCACCCGTGGCGACGACCACGATCGCGACGACGAGTGCGAGCGCCCCGGCCAGCGAGGCGTAGCGCGCCGTGCGCGGCCCCCGTCGATCGTTGCGCATCTCCCTCCCGCTCGGTGCGCCCACGGTACCCGACTCCTTCTCGCCCCGTTCTCGAGGTGTTCGGAATCCGGACCCGGCGACCCCGTTCGCGCCGTGGGACGGCTTCTAAAGGATTTCTCGTGACACGACGCCCCCTCGGACGATGAACTAGATGCGATGGCCCGCGTCGACGATGGAGGAGGTGACGGTGAGCGATTGCGCCAGGGGGATCCCACGGCGTGGGATCGGTTGTACACGAGGATCTACCCCGCCATGTTCGACTACGCCCGCCGACGCCTGAGCGACGCCGAGACGGCCCGCGATGCGGTCGCCGAAGCGCTCGGGCGGGCCGTCGCCACCCGCGACCGCTTCCCCCTCGACGACTCGCCCGACGCCTGGTGCTTCGGGATCTTGCGCCACGTGGTCATCGACCTCCAGCGCCGACGGTACCGCGAGGCCCGGCGCCGCGTCACCCTCGACCCGCCCGACGAGGTCGGGCTCGACCTCGAGACGGCCGACGACCACGCTCGCCTGCGCGCGGCCTTCGCGCGCCTCGACGACGACGAGCGCGAGCTGCTCGAGCTTCGGGTCGTGGCCGGGCTCTCGAGCGAGGAGGTGGCCAGGACCCTCTCGTCCTCGCCCGGGGCCGTGCGCATGGCCCAGTCCCGCGCCCTGGCCAAACTGCGAACCCTGCTCGAGGGGGTGCCGACGTGAGCGACGTCGACGACCGCCGGCTGCTCGGGGCCCTGGGCGACGCCCTCGCCCCGCGCGACGTCGTCCCGGACCCCGTCGTGCGCGCCCGCCTCCTCGGCGCCCTCGAGGGCCCGACGCCGCTCGCCGTCGCTCGGGCGAGGTCGTGGCGACGTCGGGTCGCCCACCACGGGGGCGCGTGGGCCGTCGCCGCGGCCGGGGTGTTCGTCGTGTCGGCCGTCGCCGCGGCCGCCGTGGTGACCGACACCCTGCCCGGCCCCACCCGGGCCATCGCCTACGACCTGGGCCTACCGGTCACCTCGCCGGCCCTGCACCAGACCGAGTCCGACCTCTCGAACCTGCGCCACGCGCTCGCGGCGCACGACAGGCGCGACGTCAGGTCGCTCGCCCGTCGCGTCGCCCGTGACGTCCGCACCCTCGACGCCCACGACCTCGGCGTCGTGCGCGCGCAGGTGCGCGTCCTGCTGCACGCCGCCGGTCAGCTCGGGGGGGTCGGGTTGGTAGTCGGGTCGGTGAGCGTGGGTGGGTCGGTGAGCGTGGGTGGGTCGACATCGACGATCCCCACCACGACCACGACGTCGTCGCCGCGTTCGACGACCACGACGGCGCCATCAATCGTGCCCAACGGGGGCTCGTCGCTCAACCTCGGTGGCTCGACCACGACCAAGATCGTGAACGGCGCGACGTCACTCTTACCGTGAGTCTGTGAAGAGTCTGAGAGCTGCGCTCCTCGCGTGACACCCGAGCGCCTCGGGCGACGTAGGTGATGAGAGGACGGACGGTCCTCGTGACTCAGGAGGAGACATGAAGTTCACCCGCACCACCCTCGCCCTCGCGACCACACTAGCCCTCGCGGGCGCCGGGACAGCCTTCGCCGTCGACGCCCCCGCCGGGGCGAACGCGGCCCTCCACGCCGACACGGCGCTCAACGCCTCAGGCGCCCTCAGCGCCTCAGCGGCGAGTCCCTGCGCTACGGGTTCTGAGCCCACGGTCGTGACGAGCTCGGACGCCCCGGGTCAGTACGTCGCCCAGGTGCAGTCCCAGGGTCAGACGATCGCCACGATGGACCTGGGCACCGACGCCAGCGCCTCGACGCTGACCTCGCTCGCCGTCGCGGTCCCGACCGGCCTCGGTCTCAGCGCGAACGCCACGTCGACGACCGACAACTCGGCCGTCGTGAACCTAGGCGAGAACGGATCGGCGATGTACCGACTCGACGTGACGATGGGCGCGAACGCGCCCCAGATCACGGTGAGCCTCCCGGCGTGCGCCTCGGGCACCGCCAGCGCGGCCACCGGGGCGGGCGCGACGAGCTCGAACAGCGCGAGCGCCGAGATCTCGAGCGACCTCACCACCGGCGCCTCGGCCGCGACCTCGACGTCGGGCTCAGCCAACGCCGACGTGACCGCGTCGGGCGGCTCGTCCTCGAGCGGATCGACCTCGAGCTCCGCGTCGGGCGGATCGAGTGGGGCGAGCGTTAACGCCAACACCAACGCCAGCGCCAACGCCTCGGGG
>JAKABC010000127.1 GCA_021802025.1 Actinomycetes bacterium | reverse complement strand
GCCGGGGCCCTGGGGCCCGGTGCGCCTAATGGGACTGGAAGGTCTATCCCAAATGGGGCAGGCTCTCCACCGAGCCGCTGACTGGTGATCACTCTGTCCGCCTGAGCCTCGAGCTCTAGCGCTAGATCGTGGCCCAGCCAGTCGGTGAGGTCGGCGGAGAGGGCTGGAGGGGTGTCGTGCCAGGAGCACTTATCCATTAGGTCGCCGCCGTCGTCCTCGAGGCTCGAGTCCATCGACCCCAGGAGGTGAGCGTGATATTCGTCGGAGTGGACTGGGCCGAGGCCCACCACGACATCTGTGTAGTGAGTGAGGCGGGTGAGGTCCTCGCTCGAAGGAGGATCCCCGACTCGCTGGCGGGCGTGCGGGCCCTGCACGAGCTGCTCGACGAGCACGTCGAGGAGCCGACTGAGGTGATCATCGGGATCGAGAAGGACCGGGGGCTCCTCGTGAGCGCCCTGATCGCCGCCCATTACCGGGTCTACGCCGTCAACCCGATGTCGGCCGCGCGCTACCGCGAGCGCCACGTCACGAGCGGGTCGAAGTCCGACCCGGGCGACGCGAAGGTGCTGGCCGACCTCGTGCGCACCGACCGCCACAACCATCGCGAGGCGGCCGGGGACTCTGAGGACGCCGAGGCCCTCAAGGTCCTCGCCCGGGCCCACCAGAGCGCCATCTGGGCGCGCCAGCGCGAGGCGAACGCCCTGCGCAACGCCCTGAAGGACTACTACCCCGGAGCCCTCGACGCCTTCGGCACCGACCTCGACGGCCCCGACGCGCTGGCGATCCTCAGCCTCGCCCCGACGCCGTCCCTCGGGCGGCGGCTCTCGCGCTCGACGGTCACCGCGGCCCTGCGCCGCGCGGGCCGACAGCGCAACCTCGAGCGGCGCGCGAGCGAGATCCTCGCGACCCTGGGCGCCGAGCAGCTCGCCCCGGGCCCGACCCTCGAGGCCGCCTACGGCGCCACCACCGCGGCCCACGTCGCGCTGATCGGCGCCTACAACGCCCAGATCGAGGGTCTCGAGGCGTCACTGTCGGAGGGTTTTGACCGACACCCGGATGCCGGGATCGTCCGCTCCCTGCCAGGACTAGGGACGATCCTCGGCGCCCGGGTGCTCGCAGAGTTCGGGGACGACCCCGAGCGCTACGCCACCGCCCAGTCTCGCAGGAACTACGCCGGCACGTCGCCCATCACGCGCGCCTCGGGCAAGAGCCACGTCGTCCTGGCGCGCCACCGACGCAACCGGCGACTGGCCGACGCCCTCGACCAATGGGCCTTCTGCTCGCTCAGCACCTCGCCGGGGGCCCGCGCCTACTACGACGAACTACGGGCCCGGGACAAGACCCACCGCCAGGCGATCCGCCAACTCGCCAATCGCTGGGTGGGCATCCTGCACGCCTGCCTCGACCAGCGTGTCCACTACAGCGAGGAACTGGCCTGGAAACACCGAGCCGATCTTGCCGCTTGACAAGTTAGAGGCAAGGGGTGTCTAGCGCGTCGGGTCGTCGAGGGCGCTCGTCGCGCGCAGCACCTTGCGCAAGAGGCGCGCGAGCTCCTCCTGCTCGGCGCGGGTGAGGCCGGCCACCGCCACGGCCTCGTGGCGGTTGAAGGCGGGAAAGACCGTCTCGATGAGACGCCGGCCCGAGCCGGTGAGGCCGATCGAGACGCGCCGCCGGTCGTCGCGGTGGGGGAGGCGCCGGATGAGACGGCGACCCTGGAGGGTCTTGATCACCCCGGTGAGGGTGCCCTTGGTCACCCCAGCCTCCTCGGCCACGTGACCGGTCTCCTGGTCGCCCCAGATCCACAGCACCCACAGCACCGTGAAGGCCACCCAGCTCAGGTCGTGGTCGGAGAGCACGGTGCGCTCCATGTGGTGGCGCACGGCCGAGCCGGCCCGGTAGATGTTCGACACGGCGCTCATCGCGGTGAAGTCGAGCTCGTGGCCCTCGAGCCGGGCGCGGATGTCGCGCTCGGCCTGGGAGACGACCGACGCCTCGCTGCTCGCGATGCGCCGGCTCATCGGGTCTCGAGGGTGGTGCCTCCCGCGAAGGTCGTGCCCACGGCCCGGTAGTAGCCGGCGATGACCTCGCGCGGGGCGATCGAGGCGAGCTCCTCGGTCGGCGCGTCGAACAGCTCGAGGGTGGCGCGGCCCCGCCAGGCCGGGCCGAGTTCGAGGTCGACCCCGGCCATGGTGACGACCTCGTCGAGGGAGTCGGAGCCGTCGAGCTCGATGCGCGGGACGAAGCGGTGGTGCAGCATGGGGTGCCCGTTCACGAACCCGGCGCTCGGCGCCTCGGCCTCCAGGGTCACCGTGGCCTGGGCCAGCCGGCGGTCGGCCGCGGCCAGGGTCATCCCGAAGCGTCCGCCGGGACCGACCCGGGGCCCGGCGCGCCCCACGCTGACCGGTCGGGTCTGGTGGATCGAGCCGAGCTTCTTGGGGTAGCCCTGGAGGTGCCCGCGCACGAGGGCGAAGTCGGTGTCGACCCAGATGAAGAGGCACCGGCTATAGAGGGTGTCGCGGTAGCGACAACGCACCACGACGAAGGCCTCGCGGTACTGGCTGCGCACCGGGTCGAGCAGCTCGGCGCCGTCGTCGCCGCAGCTCTGCCAGTCGGCCCAGATGAAGGCGACCGCGCCGGGGTCCTCGTCGTCGTGGGCGAGCGTGACGCCCTCGGGCAACAGCCGGGCGATCGCCGAGGGGTCGGTGCGGTACTCGACGGTGAGCAGGTCGCCCGAGTAGTGCCACGGGGGCGGGGGCAGCAGGGAGGCCCGCCCGGTGGCGGTGCGCGGGAAGGGCAGCCCGACGAGGCTCACGGGCGGCTCCAGCCCGTCGCGGGCCGGTCGAACCAGACGTGGATCTGCCCGGTGCCGATCGCGTTCTCGTACGCTGAGTAGAGCCGGCCCGGGGCCACGCAGTCGCGCCCACCGAGCGCCGCGACCATCATCTGGTAGTGCCCGAAGCGCCCCTCGGGTCGCACCGTGGCGAACTCCGCGAGGTGGTCGACGACGAAGGCGTGGTCGCCGCGCCGCCAGGCCTCGATGACCCGGTGGTCCCAGTCGCGCGCGCTCTCAGAGTAGATGTGCTCCTCGTCGGCGGCCTCGTGGTCGCGCAGGCGGCGCAGCGGGTGGAACGTGTGGCTGAGCGCCCCCGAGGCGATGAGGACGGCCCGCCGGTCGCTGTGCGCGACCGCCTCGGCGATCACCCGGCCCACGGTGGCGAAGTCCTCGGGCTCGGCGGTCTGGCAGACGCTCACCGAGACCCAGGCCTCGTCGCCCTGGAGGAAGCCGAGGAAGTTCGTGGTGGCGTACGTGATGGGCAGGTGTTCGTTGTCGATCGGGGTGATCCAACACTCGGGCCTCGACTGGGCGATCTCGCCGACGAGCTTGGCGAAGGCGGGGTCACCCTTGACGTCGTAGGGCACGCTCGACATCCCCCGGGGCAGCTCCTCGGAGGTGAACAGGCCGTGGCGGCGCTCGGCCGAGGTGACGACGAACTCGACGGTGGTGAACCAGTGACTGTCGAAGACGACGACGAGGTCGGGGCGCACCACGTCGAAGACCTCGCGACGCAGCTGGTGCAGCCCGGTGTAGAGCGTGCTCTCGCGGCCGTGGTTGAGCGCCCGGCGCTCCTCGTCGGGCAGGACGATGGTGGGCACGTGGGCCAAGAGGCCCGCCCCGACGATCTCACCCATGGGTCGTTCCCTCCTTCACCTGGTAGGTCTTGAGGTCGCTGTAGAAGTCGAGGGCGTAGTCGCCGCCCTCGCGGCCGATGCCCGAGATGCCGGTCCCGCCGAAGGGCGCGGTGAGATCGCGGACCAAAAAGCAGTTGACCCAGATGGTCCCGGCGCGCACGCGCGCCCCGACGCGGTCGGCCCGGGGCCGGTCCTGGGTGAAGAGCATCGCCGAAAGTCCGTAGGCCGTGGAGTTGGCCAGGGCGACCGCCTCGTCCTCGCCCGCGAAGCGCTGGAGGGTGAGGACCGGGCCGAAGACCTCGCGCTGGACGATCTCGGCGTCGTTGTCGAGGGGCTCGATCACCGTCGGCTCGTACCACAGTCCGCCCTCGCGCCAGCGCCGCCCGCCGGTGAGGACGCGGTGACCCTGGGCGCGGGCGCGCTCGACGAACCCCTCGACGCGCGCCAGGTGATCGGGGTGGATGAGGGGCGAGACGGTGGTCGAGGGGTCGCGGGGGTCGCCGAGCACGTGGGCGCGGGCGCGCTCGATCAGTCGGTCGCGGAACTGGTCGTAGAGCGGGGCCTCGACGAGCAGGCGCGTCCCGGCGAGGCAGACCTGGCCGGCGTCGTCGTACATGGCGGCGGCGCGCTCAACGGCGAGATCGACGTCGGCGTCGGAAAAGACGACAAAGGGTCCCTTGCCCCCGAGCTCGGCCGTGAAGGGCACGAGGTTCGCGGCCGCGGCGAGCCCGATGGCCCGTCCGGTCTCGGGCGAGCCGGTAAAGGAGATCCGCCGGACCCTGGGGTCGGCGACCAGGGCCGCGCCGACCTCCTCGCCGATCCCCTGGACCAGGTTGAACACCCCCGGGGGGAGGCCCGCCTCGGCGACGAGGTCCATGAGCAGCGAGCACGACAGCGGCGACCACTCGGCCGGTTTCAGCACGACGGTGTTGCCGGCCGCGAGCGCCGGCGCGCACTTCCACGTCGAGAGCATGAAGGGGGCGTTCCAGGGGGTGATCACGACGGTGGGTCCGGCGGGCATGCGCTGGACGTGGTTCTCGGTGCCGTTGGAGGACCAACTCCGGCCCTCGTAGCCCTGGGCCAGGTCGGCGTAGGCGCGGAAGTTGCGCGCGCCGCGCGCGATGACCCGCTGGCGCAGGCTCTCTTCGAGCATGGCCATGTCGAGGCACTCGACTCGGGCGAGGCGCTCGACGTTCGCGTCGATCAGGTCGGCTAGGCGGTGCAGGTACGCGCCGCGCTCGGCGGGATCGAGCGCGGCCCAGGCGGGGAACGCGTCGCGCGCGGCCGTGACGGCCACCGCCGCGTCCTCGGCCGACCCGCGCGACACCTCCGCCAGGGCGAGCGACCAGTCGAGGGGGCTGCGGTCAGTGAAGGTGGCCGAGGCGTCGACGCGCTCGTTGGCGATGAAGTGGCCGGTGGCGACCGAGACGCCCGCGACGTCGGCTCGGGCGCTCACGACT
>JAKABC010000126.1 GCA_021802025.1 Actinomycetes bacterium | reverse complement strand
CAGCCGGAAAGTCGTCGCGTGCGCTTCCCTTCACGGCAATGGTGGCAGTAGTCATGGGGCAGTTTCGCACACCAAAGGTGGTGGTGGCGAGCAGTACCAGCACAGGGAAGGGGCAGTGAGACGGGTACCACTCAACAACTTGTAAGACGTACCGCCGGAATCAATTTCGACATCGCAGCGTAGAGAGTGGGAAGGTCAGAGCCATTGCCTTGGCCCCGCCGTTCGTCGCAATAGGCGTGCGGAACCACACCACCAATTCCGTCGCACTCGACTGGATGGCAGCAACCGGGTCTTGTCGAGTCGCCGTTGGGAGGACGGCGTTGGTGGCACACCAACCGGTGGATCGCGGCTTCAGCAATTCAAGGTGCTCTGACGTTGCGAGAGGAGAGCCGGCGACCGCGACGAGGGAGCCGTTGGCGGCGAGCGTCATGATCTGTCCGAACGGGGCGAACCGCCCTCCGACGGGTGCTCCGTCGATCTTCGGGAGTGTCACCGCGGTCCAGTGGACTCCGTCACGGGTGTAGAGGAGGGCGTCTGGCCTACTGCGATCGACAAGGAACTCGTTGCGAGACGCCGTGTCGATGAGCTGCTGGCTGCTGCACTGGTTCACCGATGTGACAGCACCCGCTGCGCGCCACCGCGTTGTGCCCCTGGACCCGTAGGAGGTGCCGACGAGCACGGATTGCTGCCACTCGGACATCCCGCATGCGCCCTGGGGAGCCTCGGGGCCAAAGATCACACACGGCGCACCGGCCGGACAATTCAGTTGCCCGTCTGTCCATGTACGCCCGCCCGTTGACGACGTCGCGACGACGAAGGTGGCCGACTGACCCGGCTTTAGGGGGAAGAAGTAGTTAGGCGCGTAGAGCAACGCCAAGCCGCTCGGACGTTCGACGAAGCCGGCGAAGTCGGTCCGCGAGTAACCCTTCGGTGGTGGCACGAACCGCCAACTCCTACCCATGTTCGTGGTTACCAACGCCACGTCGTAGGAAGGTGGAATCAGCCCACCGAGAGCCGCTTGGAAGCCGGCGTAGACAGTCTTCGGATGTAGCGGGTCCAGCGCGACGTCTCCGCACGTTGCGACTGTTCTCGTAGTCCCGGGCCGGCCGGACAGTGCCAGGTGGGCGCGCTTGAGCAGCGGTCCTACCGCGGTATCCGGGGCCAGCGTCGTTCTGCCTTCGCCCGAGGAGATCTCCACGCCATGCGGGGCGCACCACCCAATGGTCGCGCTCCTGGGCTGGGCGGCGATCGGACTTCCCCACTCAGAAGGCTGGACAAGCGAGGGTCGAATGACGTCCAGCGACGCCCACGGAACCGAATGACCACTGGTCGCTGCGCTCGATGGCATTGCCGCAGCGGCGCTCGCACCAATCAGGGCGATGGCGAAAACGATTCGGCGGAATGTGACCACGCTCCACTGTGGCACGCCGTTGTCATCAATGGCGGGTCAGGGATTGAGACGCTCCATGACCGAAAACTTCCTTCGCAGACCCAGCGCCGGCGGTCCGACACCAACTCCGCATCGGACCACCGTTCCACTTGATTGTTCTGGAACAACTGGTATGAGGACCGGTTCGGGCGCTATTCGTTCCAGATTCGGAGGTTGGCTCCTTGAGCAGCTTTCGAAAGACCAATCAAATGGCCATTTCGCCATCCGCCAGCGGCCCGGCGGATGACGAAATGCATTGAGAAATGCTCAACCCCGGACCACTTAGGTTAGCCGAGGCTGATTTCCAATGAAGTCTTCTTTAGAGGCGAGGAGCGGAGATCCCTGCACCGAATGGGTGACGGGTTTGCAGCACAAAAGTTTGCCAAGTACTCAGTCGCCAGCCGAGTGGGATTCAGCTCGCCATTTCCAATGTCGGCTTCATGAGGTCCGCGTCTCCGCCATGAACCAGTCGGTACACGAACTCTCGTCCTATCTGGAAGCACCACGACTTGGCGTTTGACCCGACTCGGTGAGGAGTCGATCCGGCCAATTGACGCAAAGAGTTGATGGGAAACTAACGTCACGTTGATTGCTCACCGTATCTGTTCCAAGACCAGGGCCTAGTCGGTCCTCCGGTCTTCTGAGAGCCCAATGAAATAGCCATTCGCCATCCGCCCCACCGGACACCGCTCGTTGCCACTAATCCCTGCGGGAGGTCACCCGCACGTAGAACCCGTCAGGATCTATCAAGCGGAAGTCCCTGGCTCCCCACGGTCGCTCACCGATCGGTTCGATCCGTCCACCGTGGCGTACCGCCTCAGGGCTGGCACGGGCATAGGCACGGTCAACATCATCAACCTCGATTACGACCTCTAGTCCGACGCCCCGCGGCCCGGAGAGATGCGCGGGGCTGAAGTGGTGATCGACAGGAAGCTTCGTGTGATTCTGCACGCCAATGGACACAACGCCCGCTCGAAGTGGCACATAGCCATCGGAAGACCAACCCTCCGGCGGCACTAACTCGAGAGTCGCCCCGTAAAAGCGCACTGAGGCCTCGACGTCATCGACAAACAATTCAAACCGCAAACCAATCGGCCACACCTCGGCGCCAGGCTCTGACTCGTCGGACTTGTGGCTCGCCACGCTCGTGATTGTAGCGAAAGGCAGATCTTCGTCCTTTGGACTTTGTTAACTCGACTGCACTTACCCCGACCAGTTCATGGTCCAGATTGTAGGAGCAATGCCGCTTATCGTCGCTATAGACGAACTTGGATTGACTCAAGGTTACAAACCTGTGGTGTCGGAGACCCGACGTGAACCCTGGCGCCCCGATTGGTCACTCGACGCAATTGCCCAGACGGAATCGGCATGAAGCTCGACCTGAACGGCATGCGTTCCAGATACGGGGGGTTGGCGTTCCAGGTTGGCTCGCGAAGCCAAGATGGAGAGCCATTTTTCCATCGGCCAGCGACCCGCAGCGAAGATTGGGCCGTCGCGCACCGACTACGCGGCGCTCGGTGCCGGGAGCCACGATTAGAGAGCGCCTTCGCCGAGGTGGCTGGACGGGTGACGCGAAGGGGAAGTCGCCTTACGCGGTCGTAGTGACGACGGCGTCGACGAGCCCCTCCCAGTCCGCTTTCGACTCGTCCGAGAGGTGGCGCGCGACGAAGAGGCGCACACCGGCCACGGCGGCCGCGTTGTTCGCGTCGGCCACCCGCAGCATTGTCGCGGCCTGAACGAGTCGAGTCACCCGCGTCACGGCCCGGCGCACGTCGGAACCGCCGAGCGACTCCACGTGACCCGGCTGGAGCAGCTTTAACGAGGGAGCGAGCGCCTCTCGCAGCGTCTCCGCGAGGTCGCGCGCGCCTTCGGGGGCGCGATCGATCTCGCCCGTGAGCCACCGCTCGAGTCCCGCGGTGACGAGGCCCTTAGCGGCGTCGCGCTGGATCTGAGCGCAGAGCACGTGGTGCGTGCCCTCCCAGCTCTCGAAGACGACCGCGTCGCGGTAGAGGCGAGGCAGGACGCTGAAGTCCTCGATAGTCCCGTTGCCCCCGAGGACCTCGATGGCGTCGTGCACGCACGACGTCGCGTCGAGCGAGGTCGCGACCTTGAGGGCGTTGACGAGGAACCGGTGCGCGGCGACCTCGTCGTCGGTCGCGATCCCCTCGTCGAGCCGGCCCACCAGCGCGGTGAGGGCGAGGGTCGAGGCGATCGCCGCGTCGGCGTGGGCCCGCAGGAGCGCGAGCTGCTCGGCGACCCCGTCGAAGTCGGCGATGACCCGCCCGAAGGCCCGCCGACGCGACGCGTACGTGGACGCGACGAGCCAGGCGCGGCCCATGATCCCGGCCGCGCCCACGGCGTTCAGCCACCGCGACGTGTTGAGCAGCTCCTCGACGGCGATCGAGAAGCCGTCATCGACCGCCCCGATGGGATAGGCGAGGGCGTTGGTGAAGTCGATCTCAGCCGAGGCGAGCGCGCGAGTGCCGAGCTTGTCCTTCAGCCGGCGGATGGCGAAGCCGTTGGGCGTGAGCCCGTCGAGGGTGCGCGGGACGAGGAAGCAGCCCAGTCCCCGGGTGCCGGCGGGCGCCCCCTCGGGGCGGGCGGTGACGGCGAAGAGGTCGGCGTCGGCGACCGAGCAGAACCACTTCTCGCCCGAGACGCGCCACGCGCCCGACTCGGCGTCGGGCGTCGCGCGCACCAGGTTGGCCCCGACGTCGCTGCCGCCGTGGACCTCGGTGAGGAACTGGGCCCCGCGCGTGGCGCGGGTGCTGTCGAGCGCGCGCAGTCCCGGGACGTGGCGCTCGGCGAGGGCGGGGTCGGCGCGACGCTCGAGTGCGCGCCGCAGCCCGATCGTGCAGACGATCGGGCACGCGACGCCCCCCTCGCCGACGTGGGTGAGCAGGAAGAAGAGCCCGGCGAGGCGCAGGTCGCCCGCGAGAGTGGTGTCGGTGTCGAGCAGGCCCGCCGCCCAGGCGGCGCGGGCCGCGACGTCGTGCGCCGGGTGGAACTCGATCCGCTCCACGCGACGCCCGACGCCGTCGTAGGGGACGTGTCGGGGGAGGTCCCGGTGGGACTCGCAGACGTCGACGGCGGGGTCGATGGCGGTGGCGACGGTCGTGGCGAAGTCGTCGAGCTCGGCCACCCACGACGCGGGGAGTGGCTCACCACCACGCAGCGCGAGGTGATCGACGAGGGCGGGGTGGGCGCGTAGCCACCCGAGCGGCGCCTCGACGACCCATCGGGTGAGGTCATCTCGGCCGGGGTTCGAAACGACGCTCTCCACGGGTCCTCTCTAGCGCACGCGCCGACCGGCGCGCTCGGCCCGGGTCTTTCGCGCGGGCCCACGAGTGGGTCGCCCGCCGCGGCCCTCACTCGGGCGTCGTCACGAGCACGAGGGGGCGTGGGGCTTCGTGGGTCCCGGGCGTTCCCCGACTAGTTTCGTCGAGGTGTCCGACGCCGACCTCCCCTCCCTGGTCTCGATCGAGGCGACTCTCGACGGGGTCGAGCGGGCGCTCGAGCGACTACGCGAGGGGACCTATTGGCGCTGCGCCGAGTGCGGCGGCCCGCTCGAGGCGGCCGACCTCGAGCGCGACCCCCTGGTGGTGACCTGCGCCGCGCATCGCGCGCGGGGCTGACCTACTTCTTGGTCGCCCAGAAGATCTCGGCGATCGCGTCGATCTCGTCGAGCAGGCGGTCGGCCACCGTGACGTCGTTGGTCTTCTTCGCCTCGCCCGCGGTCTTGGTGGCCATCCAGAAC
>JAKABC010000125.1 GCA_021802025.1 Actinomycetes bacterium | reverse complement strand
GGCGGCGCCGCCGCGGTGCGCGTAGAGGGCGGGGGGGATCACCTCGCGGTGCACGTCGACGACGCCGGACCCGGGGTCTTGGACGAGGAACGCGACGCCGTCTTCGAGCGATTCTCGCGCGGCCACGCCGCGCGCAGCCGGGGCGTGGCCCGCGGGACCGGACTGGGCCTCGCCCTCGTGCGCGAGCACGTGCGGACCCTCGGGGGCACCGTCGAGGTGAGCCGATCCCCCGAGGGTGGGGCGCGCTTCAGCGTCCGCCTGCCCCTGGCGAGCGAGGCGACGCCGTGAGGATCCTGCGCGCCCTGGCCGTGGCGGCGACGGCGGTGGCGCTCGCCGGGTGCGGACTCATCACCCCCGCGGCGGGCCCCACGTTGATCCCGCGCGCGCGCGTGGGTTTCAGCCTGCTCTCACCGACGATCCCCGGCACGAACCACGCGCGCGTGCGCTTCGAGACCGAACCGATCTTCATCGTCGACGCGGCCGGCCACCTCTCGCCGACCAGCCGGATCGTGCCCTCCCCGCCCTCGATCGCCACCGTCGTCGGCCAGCTCCTCGCCGGGCCGACGGCCATCGAGCGCTCGGCCGGCTTCACCAGCGCGCTGCCGAGCGACCTCGTGCTCATCGCGGCGACGGTGCGTCGCCACATCGGTTACGTGGACCTCTCGGGCTCGCTCACCCATCTCCCCCGACCCCAGGAGCTCCTGGCCATCGGCCAGTTGGTGCTCACCGCCGCCTACGTCGGTGCGACCCAGGGCCTGCAGATCTCGCTCGCCGGGGCGATCCAGAGCCTGCCCCTGCCCTCGGGCGGCCACGCCACGGTGCTCACCGTGGCCGAGTACGCGGGGCTGTTGAACGGCTAGCGCCGCGCGGCGGGTCGGCGCACCGGCGCCGAGCGCCACAGGTGTTCGAGGTCGTAGTACTCGCGTGACGACTCGTCAAAGACGTGCACCACGACCTCGCCGTAGTCGAGGGCGACCCACTCGGCCGACTCGAGCCCCTCGACGTGGGCCGGCGCGACGCCCACGATCCGGCGCACCCGCGCCTCCACCTCGTCGGCGATCGCGCGGACCTGGCGGTCGGTACGCCCCGAGGTGAGCACCATCGCGTCGAAGGCGTCGGTCAGCCCGCGCAGGTCCAGCACCGCGACGTCGAGGCCGAGCTTCTCGTCGCAGGCTTCGATCGCCGCCGCGACGACCGACTCGGTGAAGGGGTCCTGGGGCGCCTCCAACGGGGCGGCGCCGGTCACGATCTCACTCAGCGGGCCTCTCCCCCACTCAGTGGGCCACCCCCAGGGCGACGAGGGCCACGACGAACGGGACGCCGACGAGCGCCGCGCCGAGCACGCTCAGGCGCTGCCGGCGCCGACGACGAGCGCGACGCGAACGCGACGCGTCGACGGGCCGCGCCGGCGCCGAGCGCACGTCACGGACGTCGAAGCTTCGTACGGCCATCGCGTCGACTCTATCCCCGGGACCCCACGTAGAGGGGTATGACGTCGGCGGGTAGGAAGTCCTCGAGCCGCTCCGCCGAGGCGAGCTCCCTGATGAACGTGGAGGAGAGGTCGACCGGCTCCATCTCGACGACGTAGCCGCGCCACCCGGCCGGCACCACCGTCGCGGCGCCGGGTCGGGGCACCACCCCCACCTCGACGAGCCCGCGCAGCGCGTCGGCCTCGTGCCAGTCGTCGAGCTGGGTCGCGAGGTCGGCCCCGACGACGAGGTCGACCGCGTCGGCCTCGGCCAATAGCTCGCGCACCGTGTCCACGGTGTAGGTGGGACCACGACGCTCGATCTCGCGGTCCGAGACCTCCACCAGCGCCAGCCCCTCGAAGGCGGCCCGGGCCATCGCCAGACGCAGCGCGGCCGGTGCGACCCCGGGCCCCTTGTGGTACGGATCGCCGGCCACGACCACCTCGACGCGGTCGAACCGGCCGGTGCGCGCCGCGGCGACCAAAGCCGCCACGTGCCCGAGGTGCGGGGGGTCGAAGGTGCCCCCGAAGAGGCCGACGCGTCCTACTCGCACCCCGCGAGCCTAACGGGAGTGGTGGGTGATATCCGGGCCACGTACGCTGGGACCATGGTCGAGACCGCGTGGACCCCCGACGCGTGGCGCTCCCGCCCGCTCGCCCAGTCCCCCGACTGGCCCGACCCGGCCCACCTCGCCCGGGTCGAGCAGACGCTCGCCGCGAAGCCGCCGCTCGTCTTCGCCGGTGAGGCCCGGACCCTGCAGGCCCACCTCGCCGAGGCCGCGGCCGGACGGGCCTTCTTGCTGCAGGCCGGCGACTGCGCGGAGTCGTTCCACGAGGCCGCGGCCGACCAGATCCGCGACAAGCTCCGGGTGATCTTGCAGATGGCCGTCGTGCTGACCTACGGCTCGGGGGTGCCGGTCGTGAAGGTCGGCCGCATCGCCGGACAGTTCGCCAAGCCCCGCAGCGAGCCCTACGAGGAGCGCGACGGGATTCGCCTCGAGGCCTTCCGCGGCCACATCGTCAACTCCGAGGAGTTCACGCCCGAGGCCCGCCGGCCCGACCCCGAACGGCTGCTCGCCGCCTACCACCAGAGCGTGGCCACGCTCAACCTGCTGCGGGCCTTCACCACGGGCGGCTTCGCCGCCCTCAGCCGGGTCCACCAGTGGAACCAGGAGTTCGTCGCCCACTCCCTCGAGGGCAAGCGCTACGAGGTGCTCGCCGACGAGATCGAGCGGGCCCTCGCCTTCATGCGCGCCTGCGGCATCGACCTCCACGACGACCAGTCCCTCCAGGGCGTCGAGTTCTTCACCAGCCACGAGGCGTTGATCCTGCCCTACGAGCAGGCCCTCACGCGGCGCGACTCGCTCACCGGCGACTGGTACGACTGCTCGGCCCACCTGCTGTGGGTCGGGGACCGGACCCGCCAGCTCGACGGCGCCCACGTCTCGTTCCTCGCCGGGGTCGCCAACCCCGTGGGGCTGAAGGTCGGCCCCTCGATGGAGCCCACCGAGCTCCTGGCCCTCTGCGAGCGGCTCAACCCGGACAACCGCCCCGGACGGCTCACCCTCATCAGTCGGATGGGCGTGGAGCGCCTCGAAGAGCGCCTCGCCCCGCTGGTGGCCGCGCTGGCGGCCGAGGGTCGCGCCGAGCACTGGACGTGCGACCCGATGCACGGCAACACCTTCGTCACGGTCGGCGGGCACAAGACGCGACGCTTCGACGACGTGGCCACCGAGACGGCGACCTTCTTCCGGGTGCTCGCGGAGCTCTCGACCTGGCCGGCCGGACTGCACATCGAGCTCACCGGGGGCGACGTCACCGAGTGCCTGGGCGGGGGTTCGCGCCTGGGCGAGGACGACCTCACGCTGAACTACACCTCGATCTGCGACCCGCGGCTCAACGCGACCCAGAGCCTGGACCTCGCCTTCCACGTGGCCGAGTACCTGCGCGACTACGCGGGCTCCAGCGGCGATCGGTCGTTGTAGCGCAGCAGGCGCGTGCGACCGACGTCGAACTCGATCTCGGTCATCGAGCAGTGCTCGATCAACGGCGCCAATCGCGCGCCGGCCCCCAGCCCCTGGTAGATCTTCATCGCCTGTTCGATGACCCCGCCGTGGGTCACCACCACGACGAGCTCCCCCGGGTGGGCCGCCACCAGCTCGCCCAGGGCCGCGCGGCACCGCTCGAAGAACCCCACGAGGGACTCCCCGCCGGGCACGTTGAGCGCGGTGGGGTCACGGTCCCAGTCGACCGGCGCGAAGCGCTCGACCACCTCGGCCCAGGTCAGGCCGTCGGCCTCGCCCACGCGCAGCTCCTCGAGGTCCGCGCGGGCTCGCGGCTCGAGCGCCGGCGTGATCGCCGCCGCGACGATTCCCCCGGTCTCGATCGCCCTGGGCAGGGTCGAGGTGTACAGCGCGCTCGCCCCGTCGAGCTCGCGGGTGCGCGCGAGGCGCGCCGCGAGGCGCGCCGCCTGGGCCCGGCCGCGCTCGGTCAGCCCGCCGTCACCGACCGGGCCGCCGGCGCGACCCTCGGCGTTCGCCACGCACTCGCCGTGGCGGATGAGCACGAGGCGCGTCCCGCGCGGGGCGTGACCGCGCTGGCGGAACCCCGGCGGGGGCAGGAGGTCGTCGGGCACGACGCTCACGCCAGCTCCCCGACGAAGGCCTCGAGCTGGCGCAGCGTACGGCACTCGACCACCCGATCGCAGTGCGCGCCGTAGTGGGCGATCACCGAGTCCCCGCTGTTCCAGTAGGCGGCCGGCTCGGGGTTGAGCCAGTAGACGGCCTTGGCGCGCCGGCGCAGGTCGGCCACGACCTCGGCGTGGGTCTCGTGGTAGTTGTTGCGCCCGTCACCCAAGATCAGCACCGTCGAGCGCGTCGTGAGGTCGCGGGCGTAGCGCTCGTGGAACGCGCTCAGCGCCCGCCCGTAGTCCGAGTGACCGTCGAAGGCGATGACGTCGGCCTCGGCGTTGATGCGCGCGACGGCAACGGCCGGGTCCTCCACGCCCTCGAAGAGATGGGTCACCTCGTCGAGCCCGTCGACGAAGACGAAGCTGCGCACCTTGGAGAACTGCGAGCTGATCGCGTGGACCAGGTGGAGGGTGAAGCGCGCGAAGGAGGCCACCGAGCCCGACACGTCGGCCACGACGAAGATCTCGGGCTTGGCCGGTCGCGGCGGCTTGAAGCGCAGCTCGAGGGGCACCCCGCCCGTCGAGAGGCTGCGGCGCACCGTGTGGCGCAGGTCGACCGGCCCGCGCTTGCGCCGACGGCGCCGGCGCGCGAGGCGCACCGCGAGCTTGCGACTGAGGGGCCGCAATGCCCGCTCGAGCTGGGCCATCTCCTCGCGGGTCGCGTGCATCACCTCGACGTCCTCGGGCAGGGGCTTGCGCACCGACTTGGCTAGGGCCGCCGCGCCGCGGTCCGCGACGAGCCGCTCGCGGATCACCCGCTCGACCTCGCGGCGCAGGTGCTCGAGCCGGGCCGCCACCTCGTCCTCGGCCAGGCGCGCCCCGAGTCCCTCGCGCACCCCGCCCAGGCTCTGGCGCAGCCGATCGGCCAGGGCGTCGAGCTCGAGGCCGCGCAGGGTCCGGTACAGGTAGTAGGTGCCCCCGACGGGGCGGCCCGGTTCGAGGCCGGCGTAGCGGCTCACCGCTTCGCCCGCCCCCTGGCGCAGGGCCCCGGCGTCGCCGTCGCGCAGCGCGGCGAAGATCATCTCGGCGATCTCGGCCGCCGAGAGCGCCCCGCCCCCGCCCCC
>JAKABC010000124.1 GCA_021802025.1 Actinomycetes bacterium | reverse complement strand
ACGACGTTGCGCCCCTTGGGCCCCAGGGTCACCCGGACCGCGTCGGCCAGCTTGTTCATGCCGCGCTCGAGGGCGCGACGCGCCTCTTCGTCAAAAGCGATCAGTTTCGCCACGGTTCTCCTCCTATAGAGTCACCACAACTCGGTACCCACCGATGTTAGCAGTCACCCTCTGAGAGTGCTAACGGGCGCCTCAGCCCCCCGCCACCGCTGGGACCAGGGAGATCGTCTCGCCGTCGGCCACGGCCGTGTCGAGACCGTCGAGGAAGCGCACGTCCTCGTCGGCGACGAAGACGTTGACGAAGCGCCGCAGCGCGCCCCCGTCGTCGAGGACCCTCTCGGCCAGTCCGGGGTGGGACGCCTCGAGCGCGAGGATCGCCTCGCGCACCGTGCGGGCCTCGACCGGCACCTCGCCCGCGCCCCCCACCAGGGCGCGCAGCTGGGCCGGCAGGCGCACCACGACGCTCACGACGCCCCCACCAAGAGGTGGGCCGCCAAGGCGCCCTCGGCGGCGGCCAGGGTCGGGGCGATCGTCTCGGTGAAGGTCGCGCGCCCCTCGAGCGCCTCGACCGTCTTGAGGCCGTGGCCGGAGATGATGGCCACGACCGACCTCTCGGAGTCGATCGTGCCGCGCTCGAGCATCTGGCGCAGAGAGGCGATCGTCGTGCCACCGGCCGTCTCGGCGAAGATCCCCTCGGTGGCCGCGAGCAGCTCGATCCCCTCGAGGATCTCCTCGTCGGTGACCGAACCGCAGTCGCCGCCGCCCCGGCGCAGTTCGTCGAGCACGTAGGGGCCGTCGGCCGGGTTGCCGATGGCGAGCGAGCGCGCGACCGTATGGGGCTTCTGGGGCCGGATGGCCGTGGCCCCCTCGGCGAAGGCGGTCGCCACCGGCGAGCAGCCCGCCGCCTGGGCGCCGAAGAGTCGGGGCGCCGCCCCCTCGACCAGGCCCAGCGCGCGCAGCTGGTCGAACCCCTTGGCCACCTTCGTGAACTGACTCCCCGAGGCGATCGGCACGACCACCTGGTCCGGCAGGCGCCACCCCAGCTGCTCGGCGATCTCGAAGGCGAGGGTCTTGGACCCCTCGGCGTAGTACGGGCGCAGGTTGACGTTGGCGAACGCCCAGTCGGGGTGCTCGCTCACCAGCTCCACGCAGAGCCGGTTCACGTCGTCGTAGTTGCCCTCGACGCCGAGCACGACCCCGCCGAAGACGGCGGCCATGACGACCTTCGAGGTTTCCAGGTCCGATGGGATGATCGTGACGCTCGGCCAGCCCATCGCCGCCGCGTGAGCCGCCACCGAGGTCGCCAGGTTGCCCGTGGACGCGCAGGCGGCCGTGGTGAAGCCCAGCCCCCGGGCGACCGACAGCGCCACCGACACCACCCGGTCCTTGAACGATCCCGTGGGGTTGCGCGTGTCGTCCTTCAGCCAGAGCTCGCGCACCCCGAGCCGCTCGGCGAGCCGGTCGGCCCGGCGCAGCGGCGTCCACCCGGTCCCGAGATCGACCGGGGTCTCACCGACCTCGGGCAACAGGTCGCGGTAGCGCCACAGCGAGCGGGGTCCCGCCTCGATGGAGGCGCGCGTGACGCGCCCGCGCGCCGCCTCGAGGTCGTAGTGGACCTCGAGGGGGCCGAAGCACCACTCGCAGACGTAGCGTGCCTCCACGGGGTAGGTGGCGGCGCACTCTCGACAGATGAGCCCGAGCGAGTATCCCATGTCTCCCTTTCATCGTTCGGCCTTTGGCACCTGGTGTGGAGGGTTGACCCGGGACCCACACTGGTTGTCGCGACGTCAAAGGGGCCGTCCCTCAGTCGCTCTTGATGACTCCCCAATTCTTACCGCTGGGGTCGGGATTGTCAAGGGCGCCCCCCTCGCCCCTAGCCTCGTCCCATGGCCGACGCCCCCTGGACGCTGCCCGCCTCGGCCTACTCCTACTCCCGGGTGCGCCAACTTCGCGGCGAGGCGTCCATCGCCGTCATCATCCCGGTGCGCGACGAAGCCGCCACCATCGGCGCGGTCATCGACGCCGTGCGCGACCACGAGGAGCTCGTCGACGAACTCGTGGTCGTGGACGACCACTCGACCGACGGGTCGGGCCGGGTCGCCGAACGCCACGGAGCCAAGGTCGTCCAGGCGGACGGACCCGGTGGCAAGGGTCGGGCCCTGGCGGCCGGGGTCCTGGCCACCACCTCGACACTGCTCGTCTTCCTCGACGGTGACGTCGTCAACACGACCCCGGACTACGTCGCCCGTCTCGTCCAGCCGCTCCTGGAGTCGCCCCGGACCCAGCTCGTCAAGCCGATCTACGAGCGCCCCTACTTCGACATGCCCACCGGCGGTGGTCGGGTCAACGAGCTGGCCGCCCGACCGATCCTCACCCTCCTCTTCCCCGGGCTCGACGAGGTCCGCCAGCCGCTGGCCGGTGAGACCGCCCTGCGGCGCTCAACCCTCGACGGGATCGACCTCGCACCGGGCTACGACGTCGAGATCGCTCTGCTCATCGACGTGGCCCGGCGCTTCGGACTCGACGCGATGGCCCAGGTCGACCTGGGTGTGCGTCGCCACCGCAATCGGCCCCTCGACGAACTCCGACCCATGGCCACCGAGGTCCTGCGCGCGGCGCTCGAGCGCTCCGGCTTCGAAGAGTCCTCCCGAGACGGCGCGGACTAACCCGCCGCGTTCGGTCCAAGCACGAGGATGATGTCGTCGTGGGCCGCGTTGGCGATAGGAATCGCCCCGCCGCGCGGGCGGATGATCGACGCCGGCATCTTGATCTCCGCGGCGATCTCACGGGCGGCGTTCACGTAGCCGGGGTTGAAGTAGATGGTGGTGCGTCCGGCGAGCGCCGCGGCGTTGCCCGGGGGCAGCGTGGCCCAGTTGAGCAGCTGGAGCTTTTGGGTGTAGGAACCGGCCAGACCCGTCACCTTGGTGCCGTTGGCCACCTGCACCGTGACCTTGGCCCGGTCGACGACGCCGGTCGTCGTCGTGGTCGGCGAGCCCGCCGGGGCCGTGGTGGGCGTCGGTGAACCGGGGGCCGACGCGCCGGGCGAGCGCAGCATCACGACCGCACCGCCGACGAACAAGACGACGATGACCAGGACCACCCACAGGGACGGCTGGTAGTGCGAGCCCGGGGGGCGCGCCTCGTGGCTGGAGGGCACCCGATCGCTCATCGCGTCCACTCTAGAGTCCGGGCTCGGGCTTCACTAGCCTGGGGGCTCCGCCGGTGTGGCGCAGTCTGGTTAGCGCAGGCGATTTGTAATCGTCAGGTCGTGGGTTCGAATCCCTCCACCGGCTCTCGCCCGGCCCCCGCCACCCCAGAGTCAGTGTCACCGGGGTGGCGGGGGCGACGGGGCTAGGCGAGGAAGACCTCCACGCGCGAGTACATCGAGGCGGTGCGCCGATCGATCGAGCCCTGGCCGCTGGCTCGAATCGTGACGCCGCGCACGTGAAGCCGTCGCAGGTCCGTTCGGAGGGCCCGCGCCACCGCCTGGGCACGACGGGCGCTCACCGACCGATCGAGGCTCCCGAGCCCTGTCGACGCCGTGTACCCGAGGAGCTCGACCTCGCGACAGCGCCGGGCGCGAACTACGAGAGCCAACTTCATTACCTGTTTCGCGAGGGTGGGAGTCAGGGTGGTCGTGAAGTGGGGGAAGTCGCCGACGTCCCCGTACAACGTCGCCACCGCGGTGGCGCGACGCCAGACGGCGTAAAGCGTCTCGGAGGTCGCGGGCGCGAAGGTTTGGCCGGCGGCGTACACCGCCGCCTTCCCCTTCGCGGACGTGGACCACCCCTCGAAGACGTAGCCCGGACGGATGAACGTCCCACCGGGCAAGTCCGTCGACCCACCGCCGGTCAGGTCCACGGGCGCGAGGGAACCACTACCGCCGTTGGCCGAGAATGTGAGAACGACCGCCGCGGTTGACGTCGACGAGGTGGACGTCGACCACTGCGCGTAGAGGGTGACCGAATCGGTCGGGGCGTATGGGGCACCGGCCCCACCGACCAACGTTCCCCCGGTCGGGGCGGTGAACCATCCCTCGAACGTGGAGCCCGCCAGGGCGGCGCTCGGGAGCGCCACCGGTGCCCCACTGGCGGCGAACTGCTCCGACGGAACACTCGTCACACCGCCGTCAGCGTCGAAGGTAACGACGAACTTCGCCGTCGCCCACTGGGCGTAGAGGGTCAGGTTCGAAGTCACGGTGAGAGAAGAGCCCGCGGCGTACGCCGTCCCGAGCCCGTTGGCTTGGGTGTTCCAGCCCGTGAACGTGTAGCCCGGATTACTAAGTCCTCCCCCACTGGGGAGGACGACGGATGTTCCGGACGGTGCAGATAAGGGTGCGACAGTCCCCGACCCGCCGTTGTCTCCGAAAGTCACAGCAACGGATGCGTTAACCGTCCATTGAGCGTAGAGGGTCAAATCGGCAGAGAACGAGTAGGTAGCTCCGTCTGCGTAACTCGTACCCGACCCGTCCGCCGCCGTGTTCCAACTCAGAAATGTTGAGTTCGACTTGGAGAACCCAAGCGATGCGATGGAGGTAAGGGCAGTTGGACCTACTTCAGACTCAAAATTGCTCACGGTGTCGCTCGGAGATGCATTTTCGAAAAACGTCACCGTATGAGCAACAGGTAATGCTCTCCATTGCGCATAGAGCGTGAGATCTGAAGCAAACGAGTAAGTCGCGCCATCTGCGTAGCTCGTACCCGATCCATCTGCTGCCGTGTTCCAATCCACGAACTCATAGCCAGGATTCGAGAAAGCGGGACTCAAGTTGGCAAAAAGCGTCAGCGCCTGAGTAGAGGAACCGTCTTGATATGTGCTCGCCGTGTAGCTCCCGCTTCCGTTTTCGAAAAACGTGACAACGTGAACAGGAGGCGAGGTCGCTCCTGCTGGTGAAACTCCAATTGCACCAGTCGCAACCATCATCGGAACGCAAATCAAGATCGCGAACAGCGCTGCGACTCGTATCCATCTGGATTGGAAGTTCCTGACTCTTCTGCGAACCCGCTGCCTTTCTCGCGTGACCCAGCGGCTCTCCATGACATCCCCCGATCTGACCTCCAGCAAACAACGGTCTCGCCGTTGTCGCGATTGACGAAACATTTGGAACTACAGATGAGTGAGCAGTGAGAGGCATCCACGCACGGACAACCGTCGACTACTACTCGAGTAATACGGACGTCGACACGGACGTCGACTTCGAGTTAGCTACGTCGTTGTCTTGCGACCTCAAACGCAGCGACCGAGAGTGCGACGCCCGCGTTGAGGGAAGATAGGTGCCCCATTTGAGG
>JAKABC010000123.1:288-5290 GCA_021802025.1 Actinomycetes bacterium | reverse complement strand
GCGCGCGCGCAGCGCCTGGGACGTCGTACACGAGACCTTCGAGCACGAGGCGGTGCGCCAGGCGCTGATGTGGCTCAGCTTCGCCACCATCCAGCCCCCCCGCCGTCCGGGCACCGGGGCGCTCCCGGCCGCCATCATCGCCGGGCGCATCCGCTCGGGGTGGACGACCCCGGTCGGGGGCTCCCGGGCCCTCCCCGACGCGCTGGTGCGCCAGATCCGCGCCCACGGCGGCGACGTGGAGTGCGAGGCGTGGATCGAACGGTTCCTCGTCGAGGACGGCCGCTGCGTCGGGGTGGAGACGCGCGACGGACGGCGCTACCACGCCCGACGCGCCGTCGTGTCGAGCGCTCACGTCGTGACGCTCGATAGCGCGCTCGAGGGCGCCTCGACGTCGGTGGCGACGGCCGCGGCCCGCTGGCGACCCGGGCTGTCGGTCTTCGCCGTCCACTTCGCGCTCACCGAGCATCCCACCTACCCCCACGCGTCGGGCCGGGCCCCCGCGGTCGCCGGGGCCCTCGGCTCCCCGGCCGGCCTCGACCGCCAGGTCACGGCCGCCCTCGAGGGCCGGGTCGACCTCGACGACCCGTGGATCTTGATCGTCGACTCGACCCTCGTCGACCCGGGGCGCGCCCCGGGCACCGTCCTCAAGTTCCTCACGATCGCGCCCGAGCTGCACCAGGGACAGCCCTGGGACGACGCGGCCACCACTCGCTACGCCGAGCGTCTCCTCGATCTCGCCCGCCAACGGGTCACGGGTCTCGACGACGCCCACATCCTCGCTCAGCGCGCCGAGTCACCGACCTCCATCGCCGCGCACAACCTCGCCAATATCGGCGGCTCCTGCCACGGGGGCGAGTTCCTCCTCGACGACGGGTCGGTCGAGCCGGGCTGGCGCGAGGTGCGCACCGACGTCGCGGGCCTCTACCTCACCGGCGCGACGATCCACCCGGGCGGGTCGGTGTCGGGACGGCCCGGGCGAAACAGCGCGCGCGCCGTCCTCGAAGACCTCGGGATCGATTCGTCGAGCGTGATGTCGACGCCGTGATCGGCGCCGTGCGGGCGGCCTGGCAGTCACACACACTCGGGAGCGTCGCGTTCTACCTCACGCTGGCCGTGTGGATCGGGCTCGAGGTCCGCCAGGCGGGGAAGACGCGCGAGAACGCGACCCGCACCGACCGCCACAGCCGCGTCGCGGTCGCCATCGGCGAGATTCTCGGGTGGTCGTTCGCGATCAACGGCCCCCGCGTCGCCCCCGGTCTCACGTGGTCGGGGTCCGCGTGGGTCATCGTGGGACTCGCCGTGTGGTGGTGCGGGATCGCGCTGCGGGCGTGGTCGTTTCAGACCCTCGGGCGGTACTTCACCTTCGTCGTGATGACCAGTGAGGATCAACCGGTGATCGAGGCGGGTCCCTACCGCTGGGTGCGACACCCGAGCTACCTCGCGATCGAGCTGTGCATGATTGGGATGAGCCTGACGTTCTCCAACGCGCTGTCACTCATCGGCGCGAGCGTGGCCACCCTGGTGGGTCTCATCGTGAGGATCCGAGTCGAAGAGACAGCCCTACGCGCAGCTCTCGGCGAGCGCTACGACGACTTCTGCCGATCGCGACGACGACTGGTGCCCTTCGTGTGGTGACGGTGCCATCGTCTAACCCGTAGTGGGACGCTCGCCACGGCCCCTGCTCGCGGGGGACGGTCGACTCGGCGACCGCTGGCGGTGCCCCCGGCAGGATTCGAACCTGCGCACACGGTTTAGGAAACCGATGCTCTATCCCCTGAGCTACGAGGGCGGGACTTCCGCGAGGAGTTTCGCGGAATATTCCGCGCGTGAGTCGGTATCAGACTACGCGAACGGGTCACGAGCGGGGCCGACCGCACGTCTTCTGCCGACGATCACCTCTGGGTGGCTCCTTCGCCGAGCGGTTGGACCGAGGAGGATCAGCGATCGCTATCCGTCCTGGTTAAGGGTGCGAGATTGCCGTCCGTCCCGTATCGGTAGGTGACGGTGGCTCACCCGGACACCGGCGTGGCCCCGCCGGACTCAGTCCGGACCCCAGCATGTAAGGTGACAGTACCGACTGGCCCAGACCCTGCCTACGCCATACCGGACCGCTGGTCCGGGATTTAGCAGGGAGAGGGTTTATGGGTCTACCAGGAATGGTATTCAGCGCCATCGCGGGCGTCGCCGGCGCGATTCTGTACTGGGCCATGACAGCCCAGAGTTCGAGCACGATACAGAGTCACGGCTTTCGCGGGTCGACCGTCGGGGTGATCTTGATGATCGCCGGCGGCGTCGGATTCGTCGTGTCGTTCATCATCTTCGCGATCTCGAAGAAGACACCGTCAACGCCGAGCCACTCGATCGACCGAACGACCGAGGACGAAGGCGGCCACACCACCGAGCTTCACGAGCAGAGGAGCTAGTTCATGATAATTCTTGGGGCAATTCTGATGTTGATTGGATTCTTCGCTGGAATCTCGATCTTGTGGGTGATCGGACTCATCATCTTGATCGTCGGCGCCGTCCTCTGGCTTATGGGATCGATGGGCCGCGCCGTTGGCGGCCGCCGCCACTTCTTCTAGGGCCCGGCCTCAGGACGTAGCGAGGTTCGCCGGGATCTGACTCGCCCCCGGGTGTCCGTTGACGACGAACGGGGGTGAGTGGACCGGCCCTGTGACCACTGACGCCTCGGGGTAGCGAACCGAGACGTTGCGACCCACTCGGTGCCCGACGCCGTGGTGACGACGGGACCACGGCTACCTTTGCGTGGTGAGCGCCCACGAGGGAGGACCAGCCCGGGCCGAGCCCAGTCGGCGCAGCGCACTGCCGCCGCCCGGTCCCCTGCGGACGCTCACCAAGGCGACGCTCGCCAACACGATGGGCAACGGCCTCTACTACACCGTGGAGGTCCTCTTCTTCGCCCGCTCGGTCGGCATCCCCGTCCACCGGGTCGCCCTGGGGCTCGGCGTCGCGGCCGTCTTCGGCCTGCTGGTCTCGATCCCGGCCGGCCACCTCTCGGACCACTGGGACCCTCGCTACGTCGTCGCGGTCGGCGCCGCTGGACAGGGTCTCGTCATGGCCTCGTTCACCCTCATCCACACCTTCCTCCCCTTCCTCCTGCTCAATATCGCCGCCGGTGTCCTGTCGGGGGCCGCCGGCGCGGGCCGCTCGGTCGTCGTCGGGCGGATGGGCGAGGGCGAGAGCCGCGTACGGGTGCTCGCCTACCAGCGGGCGGTGACCAACCTCGGCATGTCGGTGGGGATCGCCCTGTCGGGCGTGGGTCTTGCGATCGGCACGCGCAGCGCCTACGTCGCGATGGTCCTCGGCAACGCGTTGACCTTCGTCGTGGCCGCGGGCTACGTCCTGCGCCTCCCGGCCACCTCGGCGCGACCGGTCGAGCCGGGCCAGCGACGGCCCCCGATGACCGTCGTTCTGCGCGACCGCCGGTACCTGTCGGCGGCGCTGCTCAACGGGCTCTTCGGCGTCCACTTCGTCATCCAGAGCGTGGCGCTACCCCTGTGGGTGGTCGAGGACACCCGCGCGCCGCACTGGTGGGTGTCGGTGCTGCTCGTGGTTAACACGCTCGTGGTCATCTTCCTCCAGGTCCGCGCCAGCCGCGGGTCCGGCGACGTGGCGCGCGCCGCGCGCGTGTACCGGCGCGCCGGGCTGTGCGTCGCGGTGGCCTGCGTGCTCTACGGCGCCGCCCACGGACTCGACCCCGTCGCGGCGTGCGCCGTGCTGGTCCTCGCGGTCCTCGCCCACTCCCTGGGCGAGATCCTGAGCTCGGGCGCCGCCTGGGGCATCGGCTACGGACTCGCCCGCGAGGACCTGATGGGCCAGTATCAGGGGGCGTTTTCCTTCGGGCGCAGCGTCTCGGGCATCGTGGGGCCCAGCCTGGTCACCGCGCTCGCGATCGGGATGGGGCGCGAGGGCTGGCTCATCCTGGCCGGCGGTTTCGTCGTGGTCAGCACGGCGTTCACGCCCTTAGTCGCCGGCGCGCACCGTACCGCACCCGCGTCCCTCGGTCCCGACGGCTAGGGCGACCGGCCGCCACCCGGGCCCGCCCGGCTGCCACCCGTGCCCGCCCGGCCGTCTGGCCCGGGTTCAGCGCTCGCGCGAGAACGTGAAGAGGCGCACGCCGGGCTCGAGGCGACGCGCCGGTCCCACGAGCACGTGGGAGCCCACGGCGTAGTCCCCCACGCCCGGGGAGTCGAAGGACCGCTCGGCGAAGCCGACCTCCCCCAGCCACTCGCGGATCGCCGGGGTGAGGTCGGGCTCGTGGCGGTGACGGGTCCACACCACCGTGGCGCCCTCGGCGCACAACTGCGGGAGCGCCCGGACCGTCCGGTAGACGTCGTCGTCCGAGATGTTCCCGAACACGCCACAGACGAGCACCAGGTCGGCCGGCACCGCCCCCACGAGCGCGTCGGTGGTGCTGGCGTCGCCGGTGAGAACCTCGACGCCCTCCAGGGCGAGCTCTCGCGCCGTCACGCGGGCCCGCTCGGCCAGCTCGGGGTGGGACTCGATGAGTCGGGCCCGGGTCCGCCGGCCGGCCGGGTGCTCGGCCAGCACCGGCAGGAGATCCGCGCCGGATCCGCTGCAGAGGCTCACCGCTCGGATTGACGGCGCGTCGCAGCGATCGAGGAAGGTGCGGATGTGGTCCTGGACGACCACGAGACGGCGCGCGTGAGGCGACGTCGGGTCGTTGTAGCCCTCGTGCCAGGCGAGCCAGTCCATGAGTCTCGTCCGCACGCTAGACCGGGCCGACCCGACGGGCTGGGACGCCGGTGTCGGCGACCGACGACGGGACCGGTCGCCGGCGGGGCTCGGGTAGCCTGAGCAGTCCTATGGCCCTCTCCATCGGCATCGTCGGGCTCCCCAACGTCGGCAAGTCCACGCTCTTCAACGCCCTGACCAAGAACCACGCCCTGGCGGCCAACTACCCCTTCGCCACGATCGAGCCCAACGTCGGGGTCGTCAACGTCCCCGACCCGCGCCTCTC
>JAKABC010000123.1:0-278 GCA_021802025.1 Actinomycetes bacterium | reverse complement strand
GATGTTCCACTCGGCGAAGGTCGTGCCGGCGACGGTGACCTTCGTCGACATCGCGGGGATCGTGCGGGGGGCCTCGACCGGCGAGGGCCTGGGCAACCAGTTCCTCGCCCACATCCGCGAGTGCGACGCGATCTGTGAGGTCGTGCGGGACTTCGCCGACGACGACGTCATCCACGTCGAGGGCCGCGTCGACCCCGCGGGCGACGTCGCCACCATCGAGACCGAGCTGATCCTGGCCGACCTGCAGACCGTGGACCGGGCGCTCCCGCGCCTCGAGC
>JAKABC010000122.1 GCA_021802025.1 Actinomycetes bacterium | reverse complement strand
CGCGGCCGTGGCGCGCCAGGCCGGCTGACGCCCCGGCCCGGCCCGCCGACCGGGGCCACCGCCGGTGGGGGGTGCGACGGCCCCGGTCGGGGTCCTAGAGGGCGTCACCGCCCCGATCGTTGGTGCGGATGCGCACCACGTGCTCGATGTCGGTGACCCAGGCCATGCCGTCACCGACGGTGTCGGTGCGCGCGGCCTGGACGATCGAGTCGATGAGGGCGTCGACGTGGTCGTCGTCGCAGACCACCTCGCAGCGCACCTTGTCGACGAAGTCGAACTCGTACTCCTTGCCCCGGTAGATCTCGATGTGGCTGCCGGTGCGGCCGAATCCGCGGGACTGGGTGACGGTCATGCCCGAGATGCCGGCGGCCTTGACCGCCTCTTTGACCTCGTCGAGCTTGAAGGGCTTGATGACGGCGGTGACGAGCTTCACGGTCTCTCCAATCAGACGTTGTCGGGGTGCAGGTGGCTCGGCGAGGCGACGGGCTCGCCGAAGGTGGGCTCGGGGAAGGCCTCCTCCTCGTGGATGGCGATGTCGCCCTCGCGCAGCGTGAGGTCGTCCTCGCGCAGTCCGACGAGCTTCTTCACCACGTAGAAGATGACGGCCGTCCCGATACCCGTGTAGCAGATGATCCACACCGCCGCCAGGAACTGCTCCCAGAGCTGGTGGAAGGAGTGGGTGAAGAACCACCCGCCGACGCTGAAGGACCCGGCCCCCTTGTAGTGGGCGCCACTCACCCCGTACTCGACCATCTTGGGGTCGGCGAGGAGCCCCACGAGCAGCCCCCCGGTCAGCCCGGCGAAGCCGTGGGTGTAGACGACCCCGAGGGCGTCGTCGACCTTGGAGAAGGGCCGCAGCCGCGAGACGTAGTTCCAGGCGAACCAGACGACCGTCGAGGCGATCAGCCCGACGAGCAGGGCGCCCACCCCGTTGACCCAGCCGGCCGAGGGCGTGATCGCGACCAGCCCGCAGATCATCCCGTTGATCGCCCCGAGGAAGGTCGGCTTCTTCTGGCGCGAGGCGAACATGTCCCAGAAGAGCCAGGTGAGCAGGGCGGCCGCCGTGGCGACGTTGGTGTTGAGCACGGCCGAGGCCGCGTCGGCCCCGGCGTAGAAGGGGTCGCCTCCGTTGAAGCCGTTCCACCCGAGCCACAGGATCCCGGCCCCGATCGCCACCATCATCAGGTTCGAGGGGAAGGCGTTCTCCCGGTCCTGCCAACGCCGCGGGCCGACGATCGCCGCCCCCACGAAGGCCGCCACGCCGGCCGCGAGGTGGATGACGTAGCCGCCCGAGTAGTCGACCGCGCCCTTCTGGGCGAAGAAGCCCCCGCCCCAGAGCAGCGCGGCGTTCACGGTGTAGATGAGGGTGATCCACAACGGCACGATGAGCAGCCACGCCTTGAACTTGAGCCGGCCGACGAGCCCGCCGAGGAAGAGCAGGGGGGTGATCGCGGCGAAGACGAACTGGAAGTAGGCGAGCGTCGCGGTCGAGAAGTGGAAGGGGATCACCGAATTGGCCCCCGAGACCGCCTGGCCCTGCTCACTGCCGGCGGTCGAGAGCGGCGTGAAGTGGCCGATGAACCCGCTCCAGAACGAGCCCGTGGGCCCGAAGTGGCTGAGCGGCCCGAAGGCCAGGTTGTAGCCCCAGAGCATCCACACCACGAGGGTCAAGGAGAAGCCCGAGAAGACCATGAGCATGGTGTTCACGATCCACTTCTTGCGCACCAGGCCGCCGTAGAGCACGGCGATGCCCGGCAGGCTCATCAGCCCCACCAGGGTCGCGGCCACGAGCTGCCAGGTGTTGTCCCCGGGGTTCAGCCAACTCGGGTACGGGATGTTCGTAGCCCAGAGCACGTTCTCCTCCTTTCCGGGAGGACGACGCTGGCCTCGACGTGGCCCCAGGCTCCCAGCCCGGCGTTTCCGCGCCGTTAGCGACGTGTTTCGCCGGTGTGAACGCTGGCGCGCCTGAGAGAACCCCCAGGCGCGCGCTCTAGACGAGGGGCCGAAGGTCCCCGGTGGCGTCGAAGGCGCCGCCGTAGCCTCGGGCCCGTGAGCGAGCTGCCCCGCGACGAGCTGGCGCGCATCGAGGCCTACTGCGATCGGCGCCCACAAAAGACCGTGGACCGGTGGCGCGTTTCGGCCCACGCGACGGGCCACTCGGTCACCATCGTTCGAGCCCGGGCGCCTAAGGGGGGCGAGTCGGGGTCGGCCCCCCGAGAGACGCGCGTCGCCCAGCTGCGCTTCGAGCCGGCCCTCGATGAGTGGACCCTCTACTGGTCCGACCGCGACGGGCGCTGGCACCGCTTCGAAGAGGCGCCGCCCGGGAAGGTCGACGAGGTTATCGAGGTGCTCGACCGAGACCCGACGGGCGTCTTCTGGGGCTGACGCCCGCCGCGCAGGCCACGGGCCGCGACGACCGCAAAGACTCTGCGACACTGTCGCCATGTCCGAGATCTCCACGGTCTGGTTCGCCCAGCGCGCGCTCGTCGTCCACGCGGCGGGCATCCTCGCGGTGAGGATCGCAAACGGGCCTTGGAGCGGTCGGTGGGACCTGCCCGGCGGCCGGCTCGCCCCCGGTGAGTCGATCGACGACGCCCTTCGCCGCGAGGTCTACGAGGAGACGGGCGTCCACGTGGCACCGGGCGCCACGCTCGAGCTCGCGCGCTGGTCGATCGAGCTCGACGACGGGGTTCACGACGTGGTCGCCGCCTACCGACGCGCCGAGGTCATAGGCGTCCCCGCGCTCACTCTCGCCCACCAAGACGACGGCGACAACCACGACCTCGTCCGCTGGCTGAGCCTCGACGAGGTGAACGACGCGACGTGGCTCCCGACCCTCGCTGAGCCGACTCTTCGCTGGGCCCGCCGTCTGCTCTCGAGCCCCCGCGAGGGGTCACCGCCCTAGGCGAGGGAGCGCTCGACCACCTGGCTGATGTCGAGCACGGCGACGTCGTCGCCCCGCCCCGAGGCCTTGACGGCGTCGTCGAGCATGATCATGCAGAACGGGCAGGCCGTCGAGATCACGTCCGCGCCCGTGGCGAGGGCCTCCTCGGTCCGCTCGAGGTTGACCCGCTTGCCGATCGACTCCTCCATCCACATCCGTGCCCCCCCGGCGCCGCAGCAGAACCCCCGCTCGCGGTGCCGGCGCATCTCGATCGTCGTGGCCCCGGGGACCGCGCCGATAACCGAGCGGGGCTCGTCGAAGACCCGGTTGTGCCGACCCAGGTAGCAGGGGTCGTGGTAGGTGACCGTCCCGGTGAAGTTGACCCCGGGGGTGAGCCGACCGGTGGCGACGAGATGGCCGAGCAGCTCGGAGTGGTGGATCACCTCGAACTCCCCGCCCAGGGCCGGGTACTCGTTCTTGATCGTGTTGAAGCAGTGGGGACAGCTCGCCACGACCTTGGTGACCCGGGCTTCCCTGAGGGTCTCGATGTTGGCCTTGGCCATCTCCTGGAAGAGGTACTCGTTGCCCATGCGCCGGGCCGGGTCGCCGGTGCAGGACTCGCGCGGGCCGAGGACGCCAAAGGCGATCCCGGCCCGGTGCAGCATGCGCGCGGTGGAGACGACCTGGGCGCGGCCGCGCTCGTCGAGCGCCCCCGCGCAGCCCACCCAGTAGAGGTACTCGAGGTCCGCGGGGATCTCCCCCTCGACGATCGGGACCTCGAAGTCGAGGGCGCCGAGCCACTCGGTGCGCTTGCTCGCCCCGAGCCCCCAGGGGTCGCCCTGGTTCTCCATGTTGCGCAGCAGCAGCGCCGCCTCGCTGGGGAACCGGCTCTCCATCAGCACCTCGTAGCGGCGCATGTCGATGATGGCGTCGACGTGCTCGATGTCGACCGGGCACTGCTCGACGCAGCTCCCACACGTGGTGCACGACCAGAGCACGTCGGGGTCGATCGTGGTGGGCACGAGGGTCGCGACCTCGCCCTCGGCGCCGGTGAGCAGCCGGTCGGCCGAGGCGAACATCGTGTCGCGCAGGCCCATCACGAGCAGCTTGGGGCTGAGGGGCTTGCCGGTCGTCCAGGCCGGACAGACGCTCTGGCACCGCCCGCACTCGGTGCAGGTGGCCAGGTCGAGCAGCTGCTTCCAGGTGAAGTCCTCGATCTTGCCCACCCCGAAGACGGTGTCCTCGGTGACGTGCTCCATGTCCATGTCGGGGGTCTTGTCGAGCCCGCCCAGGGCGCGGGGCCGGCGCGAGAAGGCGACGTTCACCGGCGCCATGAAGATGTGCAGGTGCTTGGAGTACGAGACGAAGACCAAGAACCCCGCGATCACCGCGATGTTCGCGAGCACGAAGACCGCCTCGAGGACCGAGTTCACCCCGACCCCCAGGGGGGCGAGCCAGCCGGCGACGACCTTGCTCGCGAAGGCCCACGGCGAGGCCAGCGCGGCGTACCCCGACGGGGTGTGCAGCGGGGCGTACCCGACCCAGCCCGAGCGCATGAAGGGGAAGTGACCGGTGTTGATCTGGGCGCCTCGATACGCCAGGAGCGTGACGATGACGAGCCCGATGAGCAGCAGCGTCAGCCAGGCCGCCCCGGTGTGGCTGCCGAAGAAGCGGCTCTCGCGCTGCTTGCGCGACGGGGCGTTCACCAGCCGGATGATCGAGAAGACCACCAGCGCGACGAGCACGGCCGTCGCGAAGAAGTCCTCTAAGAAGGCGAGCCAGTTGTCGGTGCCGATGAGTGGGATGTGGAAGTCGCGGTCAAAGAGGGCGCCGTAGGCCTCGACGATGGTGGCGAGCAGGATCGTGAAGCCCCACATCGTGAAGAAGTGCGCGACGCCCGGGATCGTCCAGCGCAGGAGCTTGCGCTGACCCGCGACCTCGACGACCTCGACCTCGGCCGCCCGGGCGAAAGTCGGGCGGCGTTCGGGCGCCGGTCGGCCCGAGCGGATGAGCCGGCTCAGCCAGTAGAAGCGCCGCCCGGCGACACTGAAGCAGAGCGCGGTGATCGCGAGCCCGATGACGATCCGAGCGATCACCCCCGCTCCTCTCGCGCGTCGAAGTTCTCCGAGTAGCGGCTCGGGGTCGGCCCGCGCTGGCCCTTGTACTTCGAGCCCAGCCCGCGCGCGCCGTAGGGGCGCTCGGCGGCCGTCGTCATCTGGAAGAAGGAGATCTGGCCGATCTTCATGCCCGGGTAGAGGGTGATCGGCAGGTTGGCCACGTTACTGAGCTCGAGGGTGATGTGACCGTCCCAGCCCGCGTCGATGAAGCCGGCCGTCGAGTGGATGACGAGCCCGAGGCGACCGAGTGAGGACTTGCCGTCGAGCCGGCCGACGAGGTCGTCGGGCAGGCCGATC
>JAKABC010000121.1 GCA_021802025.1 Actinomycetes bacterium | reverse complement strand
GAACGAGGTGAGGCGCCCGACGACGCGGAACTCGTCGAGCGCATCCTCGACGAGTCGCGGCGCCGTGAGCTCGAGGGCCTCGTGCGCCGGTGCCTGGAGGAGGGGGTCGGCTTCAGCGTCAAGACGATGATGCGCAACGCCGCAGGCGAGACGCTCGTCGTGCGGGTCATCGGCGAGGCGGGGCGTGACGACACGGGCCGGATTGTGCGCGTCGACGGCGCCTTTCACGACGTGACCTCAATCGAGCGTCAGCGCGCCGATCTCGAAGAGCTCGAGGGGCGCGTCGCACGGACGCTCAACGAGCTCGACACGCCACTGGCCTTCGTCGACCGCGACTGGCGGATCACCTTCGCCAACGAGGCCGCCACCCGTCTCACCGGCCTCTCGGTCGGCGCGCTGACGACCGGCACGATCTGGGAGGTCTTCCCCGAGGCCATCAACGGCGTCTTCGGGTCCCTCTACCGACGGGCGATGGACGAGGGTCAGGTCGGCACCGAAGTGGCCTACGCCGAGGGCTTCGGGCGTTACTACGAGGCGACCGCCTACCCCACGTCCGAGGGCATCGTTATCACCGCCCGCGACGTCACCGCCCAGGTCGAGACGAACCGGACGATCGAGGAGTACACGAACCGGGTCACCTTCCTCGCCCAGATGCTCGACCTCGCCAAGGACGCCATGATCGTGCGCGACTTCGAGCAGGGCATCATCTACTGGAACCGCGCGGCCGAGGAGATCTACGGCTGGACCTTCGAGGAGGTTAGGGGGCTCAATCCCCGGGACGTGATCTACCTCGACCCCTCCGACGGTGCCGACGTCCTGGCCTCGATCATGGAGGACGGCTTCTGGATGGGCGAGGTCGAGCACAAGACCAAGGACGGTCGACGCCTCTGGGTCGACTGCCGGCGTCAGCTGATCCGAGACAGTGAGGGCCGGCCGATCGGCATCTTCGGGGTCAACACCGACGTCACCGCGTCGCGCCGGGAGAAGGAGTCTCGGGTCCGGGCCCAGCGGATGGAGAGTCTGGGGACCCTGGCCGGGGGCATCGCGCACGACCTCAACAACGTGCTCGCGCCGATCCTGATGTCGATCGACCTGCTCGTGCGTGACGAGTACGACGAGCGACGGCTCCAGTTGCTCAGCTCGATGCAGGCGAGCGTGCGCCGCGGGGCCGACATGATCCGTCAGGTCCTCTCCTTCGCCCGGGGGGTCGAGGGGGAACGCGAGGCGCTCGACGTACGAAGTCTCCTGGGCGAGGTGCAGCAGTTCTGTCGCGACACGCTGCCGCGCAGCATCGACTTCGACTTCGAGGTCGACGACGACCTCGGGGTGGTGGTCGGTGACGCCACCCAGCTGATGCAGGTCCTGGTCAACCTGGTGACCAACGCCCGCGACGCGATGCCCGACGGCGGTCGGCTCAGCGTGCGGGCCTTCAATTCCCTCACGGAAGATCCCGCAATCGGCCCGACGCGCACCGTGGTCGTCCAGGTTACCGACTCGGGAGTCGGGATGGAGCCGGCGATCGTGGCGCGCGTCTTCGAGCCCTTCTTCACCACCAAGGAGTTCGGCGTCGGCACGGGGCTGGGCCTGTCGACCTCGACGGCCATCGTGAAGAGCCACGGGGGGCGCATCGAGGTGGTGAGCGAACCCGGTCGTGGGACGCGCTTTAAGGTGGTGCTGCCGGCCGTCGACGTCGCGCCGCGTAGCCTCGAGGCCGTGGTCGAGCCGACGTCGCGCGCAGAGCTCGAGGGCGTGCGCGTACTCGTGGTGGACGACGAGGAGCCGATCCGCGTGATGCTCGACCAAGTGCTCAGCGCCGAGGGCCTCGAGGTCGAGACCGCCGCGAACGGTCACGAGGCACTCAAAGTCCTTCGGGCGGCCGACCGGCCCTACGACCTGGTGATCACCGACCTGAACATGCCCCAGATCGGGGGGGACCGACTGGCCGCGCTGGCCGGCGAGCTGGGGGTGACCGCCCGATTCCTCTTCATGAGCGGGGTGGGGGCGGCGCGCGCGGGGTCCGACGAGGTCGGGGTCTACCTCGACAAGCCCTTCACCACCGTGGAGTTGCTCGCCGGGGTGCGCCGGGCGGTGGGTCGTTGAGGGTCGGCGTTAGCATTCTGCGCTAGGTCCGGCCGGGCCACCGGCCCCTCGGAGGCGGTGTGTCGCAAGAGTTGCGAGAGACGTTGCGCGAGCACGGGTTCGACGCCCTCTACGCGAGTCACTCCGACGGCGTCATGGTCATCGACGCGACGGGACGGGTGGTGGACTGTAACGCCGCCGCGGAGCGGATGCTGCGACGCGCGCGGACCGAGATCGTGGGCAATCCGCTCGCCTGGCCGATCGCCAACCCGTCGCGGCCGCGACGTCTCGAGCAGCTGGCCCACGCGCTCGCCGGTGCGCCGACGCACTTCGTGGCGCGGGTCGCCTCACCCGAACGGCGCCGTGGCCTGCTCGACGTGTCACTGATCCCCACCCGCGGGGCGACCGGCGAGGTGACGGGCGTCCTCGCGGTGCTGCGTGACGTGACCGAGTCGGCCGAGCTCTCGAGTGTGCTCGACGTGAGTGAGGGCCTTAATAGGGTGGCCGGGGAGATCGCCCACTTCGCGGGCTGGCGCCACGACGTCGCGACCAATCGGACCCGGTGGACCGAGGGGGTGACGAGGGTCCTCGGAGCCCCACCCGAGGCGTTCGCCGACCGGTCCGCGGCGGTGGCGCGCTTCGTCAACCCGCGGAGCCTCACGACGATCCAGCGAGCCTTCGCCCGCTGCGTCGGGGCCGGCGAGTCCTTCGACCTCGAGGTCGACTTGATCGATGTCGCCGGTCGGCCCCTGGTGGGCCGGCTCACGGGCGAACCCGTCTACGACGACGCGGGCGCCGTGGTGCAGATCCAAGGAGCCCTGGTCGACGTGAGCGAGGAGAGACGTCACACTCTCCACCGCGAGGCGATGGAGCAACGGGTGGTCGAGACGCTCGACGAGATGGCGGTCCCCCTCTTCATCATCGGACGGGACTGGCGCATCTCGTTCGTGAATCGCGCCGGCCTCGACATGCTGGGCGTCGACGCCGGGTTCCTCAAGGGTGACACGATCTGGAGTCGGTTCCCGGACCTCGCCACGGGGCGGCTGCGTGAGGTGTACGAGGCGGCGATGCACGACGGCGTACCCGGCCACGTCGTGGTGTACGTGGAGTTCTTCGGCCGATGGTTCGACCAGACCGTCCTGCCGTCGGCCGAGGGCGTCGTCGTCTCGGCGCGCGACGTCACGGCCGAGCACGACGCCGAGGCGCGCGCACACGAGTTCGTCCAGCGCGCGGGCTTCCTCAGCAGTCTCCTGGACCTGTCGCGTGACGCCATGATCGTGCGCGACTTCGAGCGGGGCATCACCTACTGGAACCGGGCCGCCGAGGACCTCTACGGGTGGACCTTCGAAGAGGTCTTTGGCCGCTCCACGGTCGACGTCCTGTTCTCCGACGCGGCCGAGGCGCAGCGCACCACCGAGGCGGTGATGCGCGACGGCGTGTGGCGGGGCGAGCTGCACCACCGCACCCGGGACGGACGCGAGATCATCGTGGACTGCCGCCTGCAGCTCATCTACGGCGACGGCGGGACGCCGATCGGGCTGTTCGGCGCGAACAGCGACGTCACGGCCCTCGCGCGCGAGCGCGAGCGCCGGATCCGCTCCCAGCGTATGGAGAGCATCGGGACCCTGGCCGGGGGCATCGCCCACGACCTGAACAACGTGCTCACGCCGGTCTTGATGTCGATCGAGCTGCTGGCGCGCGACGAGCCCGACGCGGACCGACGCCGGGTCCTAGCGACGATGGAGTCGAGCGTGCACCGCGGGGCGGAGATGGTCCGCCAGGTGCTCTCCTTCGCGCGCGGGGCGGCCGGGGAGAGACAGCACCTCTCGATGTCGGTCGTCCTGTTCGAGTACCTCCAGTTCTGCCGCGACTCCCTGCCCGGCTCGATCGAGCTGGTGGCCGAGGTCCCCGACGACCTGTACGCGGTCGTCGGGGACGCGACCCAGCTGCTCCAGGTCCTGGTCAACCTGGCGACCAACGCCCGCGACGCGATGCCCGAGGGGGGGCGCCTCACGGTGCGCGCGTACAACGAGGCGTCCGACGCCGAGGGCGCGCCCTCGGGGGTCAGCGTGGTCGTCGAGGTGTCCGACACCGGCTCGGGCATGACCGAGGAGGTCCGCGAGCGGGCCTTCGAGCCCTTCTTCACGACCAAGGCCGTCGGCCAGGGGACGGGCCTGGGTCTCGCCACGTCGCGCGGGATCGTCGTCGAGCACGGCGGGCGCCTCGAGGTCTCCTCCGAGCCCGGTCGGGGCTCGACCTTCCGGGTCGTCCTGCCAGCCTTGGCGGAGGTGGCGGTGCCCGTGCTCGAGCTCGCCCCCCCGCCGACCGTCGAGGGCCGGGGACGGCGCGTGCTCGTCGTCGACGACGAGCCACCGATCCTCATGGCCGTGGACGAGGTGCTGCGCGCCCACGACTTCGTGGTCGACGTGGCCCAAGACGGGGTGGCGGCGCTCGCGACCCTCGAGGCGACCGGGGTTCGCTACGACCTCGTCCTCACCGATCTCAACATGCCCCGGCTGGGCGGACTCGAGCTGATGGGACGACTCGGCGCGTCCGGAGCCACGACCCCGGTGGTGCTCATGAGCGGGGTCGGGGACCGGGTGAGCGCCGAGGCGGCCGCGGGCTTCCTGGCCAAGCCGTTCTCGACCGCCGAACTCCTCGAGGCCGTCGTCGCGGCGCTGGGGGACGGCGGAGCCTCGGTCCCGGCTCGGGGCGAACCCGGGGGGAGGTTGGACCCGTTATAGGCTGGGCGCGTGGCGGGGGGCACGGAGACGGTCGAGGAGGCTAGCCGAGCGTCCGACGCCTCCCCCTCGACTCGGTCGGTCGTCGCGCGCTTCGACCACGTGACGATGCTCTTTGACGGCAACGCCGCCGTCGACGACCTGAGCCTGGACATCTACGAGGGCGAGTTCTTCAGCCTCCTCGGGCCCTCGGGCTGCGGCAAGACGACCTCGTTGCGCATGCTGGGGGGTTTCGAGGAGCCGACCCGTGGGCGGATCTACCTCGCCGGCAAGGACGTCACCTTCCAGGCGCCCTACACGCGCGACGTGAACACCGTCTTCCAGTCCTACGCCCTCTTCCCCCACCTCGACGTCTTTGAGAACGTGGCCTTCGGGCTGCGCCGCCGGCGCACCGCCAAGGCGGAGTTGAAGCGTCGGGTGGGCGAAATCCTCGAGATCGTCGACCTGCCGAACTTCGAGCGCCGGCGCCCCAACCAGCTCTCGG
>JAKABC010000120.1 GCA_021802025.1 Actinomycetes bacterium | reverse complement strand
GTCGGGCCACCTCGGCCTCGGTCATCCCGAGGGCCTCGGCGCCCTCTTTGGGTAGTGGGGGGACCTGCAAGAAGAGGTCGCGCGTGGTCGAGGCGATGATCGGCACGATCATCAGGCCCAGCACCAAGCCCGAGGTCAACAGGCCTTCGCCGTAACCGGTGGGACCCCGGAAGTAGCGCAGGACCGGGACGTTCGGCATGTGGTTCGCGACGAGGGGGTAGACGTGGGCGGCGAGGAACGGGCCGAGGGTGAGAACGCCCCACAGTCCGATGATCACGCTGGGAATCCCGGCCAGGACCTCGACGAAAAACCCCAGGGGCTTGGCGAGCCACGGCGGGAGGCGCTCGGTGAGGGCGAAAGCCGTGCCGATCGAGATCGGCAGGGCCACGATGAGCGCGATCACCGAGGTCTGGAGCGTCCCGGCGATGAGGGGCCACGCCCCGTAGCTCGCCCCGGCCGGATGGGCCACGCCGTCGGTAACGACGGGATTCGCGTAGGTGCTCCCGGGGATCCAGTTGGTGCGCGTCAAGAAGCCGGGACCGTTGACCTTGATGGCCGGCCAGGCCTTCACGGCGAGGACCGCGAGGACGAAGGCGAGGCCCGCGAGCGGCACGACCGAGGCCACTCGCGCGCTCCAGCGCCAGAGGCTCTCCTCGGTCCCGCGCGCGAACAGCCCCGCCCGCCGAGCCCCGAGGGCTCGACGGGCGGGGGCTGCGGCGGGAGACGGCGAGACGGTCTCGTCACCCATCGCCGAGTTCACCTACTGAATCTGCTTGATCTGCTTGAACGACTGGACGATCACCTTGGTCGGCAGGGTGACGAAGTTCACCTGACCCAGGTACTGCTGGCTCTGGCCGTAGGACGGGTCGATGCACCACTCGAGCAGCGAGCGGACCGCCTGGGCGACCGAGGAGGAGGACTGGACCTTGTTCACGATCGCGTACTCGTAGTTGATGATCGGGTAACCGCCATTGATCTTGCCGTCGATCATCGAGATCGTCCCGTTGGCCGGGGTCTGGGCCTGGAAGCCCTTCGCCTCGAGCGAGGCCGACTTCACTGACGGCAGGACGTACTGGCCGTCCCCGTTCTTCAGCGCCGCGTAGGTCTGGCCGTCGCCGAGCACCGAGGAGAGGTAGCTGATGCCGACGTAGGCGATGCAGCCCACGGTCTTCTGACAGGCCGAGACCATGCCGCCGTTGCCGTTCTCGCCGAGCGCGTTGGGGATCGCCGGCCACGACACGGTGGTGCCGTAGCTGTACTTCGACGACCAGGCCGGGTCAGTGTCCGAGAGGTACGACGTGAAGATGAACGTGTCACCCGAGCCGTCCGAACGGTGCAGCGCCACGATGGGCGTTGCGGGCAGGTTGACCTTGGGGTTGAGCGCCGTGATGGCCGGGTCGTTCCACTTGGTGATCTGGCCGGTGTAGATCCCGGCCAGGACCGTCCCGTCGAGGTTGAGGTGCGCGGTGACCCCGGGGATGTTGTACTCGATCATCTGGTAGGAGATGCCCACCGGGATGTTGAGCAGGTTCGGCGTCGCGCTGCGCTGGGTCGAGGAGAGGTAGGCGTCGGACGAGCCGATGTTCACCGTGCCGCTCGCGGCGTCGGCGATGCCCGTGCCCGAGCCGGTGCCGCCCGTGGTCAGGCTGACCTGGGGGAACTCGGCCTGGTAGGCCGGCGCCCAGATGTTCCACAGCGGGTAGAGGAGCGTCGAGCCGGTCTCGGTGAGGTTGGCCTGGGCCGGGTTCTCGACCTTGACCGAGGCGATCGGGTTGGGCGTCGGCCGCTTCCGCGTCCACCCCTTAGCGCAGGTCCCGCGGAACCGGTGGGTGTGCACGACGTTGTTCTCCAGCCGGAAGCAGGTGACGATCTTCTTCGGCGCGGCGCTCGCGGGCAGCGACGTGGTCGCCAGTAGACCGCCCACGGCGATGGCGCCCGCCGTCAGTGATCTCAGTAGGGTCTTCATCCTGAGCTTTCCTCCTAGGGTCAGTTGCTCGTTGACGCGACGTATCGACTCTCGAACGCTCTGTCTCGGGCAACTTAGGGAGCGGAGGTAAACGGCTCGTGAAGCCCCAGGACGGGTCAGGTGAAAAGTTCAAGAAGTCGGCGCGTCGCCTAGTCGCAGCAGGAGTCGCGCCAGCCGCACGAGCCACAGCGGTAGTGGGCGTGCTCGGGGGCGATCGCGCCGCCACAGTGCGGGCACTCGGCGAAGACCCCGAAGCGGCAGGGGCCGGCCGCCGGGGCGGGCGGGCGGTCCTCGACGGTCACGGGGGCAGTGTGCCAGGTCGGCGCGGCCGACTCGCGGATGCTCAGGCGGGGCCGAGCTCGCCGCTCCGGTAGTGGGTCCGGCACAGGACCTGGTAGTGCACGGCCCCGGAGGTCACGTCGCCGGTCACGAACTGCGATCCCTCGCGCGCCACGACCCCGTCGACGACCCGGGCGTTGCACCGCCCCTTCTGGCCGCACCAGCACGTCGAGGTCAGCGGGAGCTCGTGGGCCCAGTCGGCGATCGCGATCAGACGGGCCGAGCCTGGAAAGACGTTGAGCAAGAAGTCGGCCGCCAGTCCGAAGGCGTGCACGTCGACGCCGTGCTCATCGACCAGGACCGCGAGCTCGTCCACCTGGTCGACCGTGGCGAACTGGGCCTCGTCGATCACCAGGACCGCGACGCCCCGGCCGAGGATCTCGGCGATGGGCGCGGCGAGACTCACGCCGGGGGCGACGGCCTCGGCCGCCGCCTCGATGCCGATCCGGCTGGTGACCATGCCCTCGGCGCTGCGGTCACCGAAGGTCCACAGGGCCACGTCGTCACGCCCCTGGCGCAGCTGCCAGCACAGCTGCAGCGCCAGGGTCGACTTGCCGGCCGCCATCGTGCCGTAGGTGAAGGTGAGCTCGGCCATGGTTCCCGCAGAGCACGATACCCAGGCTCCCGACAGACCTCGGACCTAGGGTGAGGGTCGTGCCCTACGAGGTCCGCGCCGTCGCCCACGTCGTGGGCGGGCGCTCCGCGGTGGTCGACGACGGGTGGGGCCCGGTCCGCGCCACCCTCGTGCTCGCCCCCGAGGTCCCCGCCGAAGCCCTCGTCGGGCTGACGGAGTTCTCCCACGTCGAGGTGGTCGCCCTCGCCGACCGGGCGAGCGACGTGCCCCCGGCGCCCTGGCGCCGCCGCCCGCGCGGCCACCCGGCGTGGCCCGAGGTGGGGATCTTCGCCCAGCGCAACAAGGACCGCCCCAACCGCCTGCTGGTCTCGGTCGCGGCCCTCGTGCGCGTGACGACGCACGCAATCGAGGTCGAGGGCCTCGACCTCGTCGAGGGGACCCCGATCCTCGACATCAAGCCGGTCTTCGCCTGGTCCGGCCCCCGAGGACCGCTGCGAACGGCGCGCTGGAGCGACGAGCTCGGCGCCGCCTACTACTAGCGGCGCGTCACCGATCGCTTCGTATACTTCGCCCATGTCTGACCAGCCCACCACCTCCGGCACGCTCGACTTCCGCGACTGGACGACCTGGTACCGAGTGACCGGGGAGCTCCCGGGCGCTCGGACCCCACTGGTCACCCTGCACGGGGGACCCGGCGCGAGCCACGACTACCTCCTCAGCCTGACCGACCTCGCCACGGGGGGCCGGGCCGTCGTGCACTACGACCAACTCGGCTGCGGCCGGTCCACCCACCTGCCCGAGCGGGGCGGCGACTTCTGGAGCGTCGAGCTCTTCCTCGACGAGCTCGACAACCTCCTCGAGCGGCTCGGGCTCGCGGAGGGCTACCACCTCCTCGGACAGTCCTGGGGCGGCATGCTCGCCGCCGAGCACGCGGTGCGCCGGCCCGCGGGACTGCGCTCGCTGGTGATCTCGAACTCGCCGGCGTCGATGGCGCTGTGGAGCGAGGCCGCCGACGCCCTGCGCGCCCAGCTGCCCGACGGGGTCCGCGAGACCCTCAAGCGCCACGAGGCGGCCGGGACCTACGACGACCCCGAGTACCTAGCCGCGACGGAGGCCTACTACGACCGCCACGTCTGCCGGGTCCGCCCCTACCCCGCCGAGGTGCAGCACTCCTTCGACCAGATGGGCGAGGACCCCACCGTGTACCACACGATGAACGGACCGAACGAGTTCTACTGCGTCGGCACCCTGCGCGACTGGTCGATCGTGGAGCGGGCCGCGCTCATCGACGTACCCACCCTGCTCGTCTCGGGCCGTCACGACGAGGCCACCCCCCTCGTCGTCCAGCCGTTCTTCGACGCGATCCCCGACGTGCGCTGGGAGGTGTTCGACGAGTCGAGCCACATGCCCTTCGTCGAGGAGCGCGCTCTTTACATGGAGGTCGTCGGCGCGTTCCTCGCCGAGCACGACCACTAGACGTCGAGGAGTCCTTCGACCTCGGCCCGCGTGGGGCCGGTCGCCGGTCCGCGCCGGGTGACGGCCAGGGCGGCCGCGGCGTTCGCCCACCGCGCGGCGGAGGTCGCCGGGGACCCGGCGAGCAGTTCGGCGAGGAAGACCCCGTTGTGGACGTCACCGGCACCGTTGGTGTCGAGGGCCTCGACGGCGACGCCCGCCACGTCGGTGGCACCGCCGGGACGAAGCGCGACGACGCAGCCGTTGGCGCCGTCGCGCACCACGATCGCGAGGTCCGGACGGGCCAGCGACGAGGCGGCGACCGTGGGGTCGGCCTCGCCCGAGAGGGCCCGCGCCTCACTGGCGTTGCACAAGAGCCAGTCGGCGCGCGCGAGGGCCGCCTCGAGGTGGGCCGGGGGCACGTCGGCGATGCGCGTCGCCGGGTCGAAGGCGACCACGACCCCCTCGTCGAGCCCCGCGAGCCAGTCGAGGTAGACCTCGGCCTCGCCGGGGTACATCACGTTGTAGCCCGAGACGAGCACCACGTCGCCGGCCGCGGCGTCCAGGCCGTCGAGGTCGCGCCGGCCCACGTGGCCCTCGGCGCCCGCGGCCGTGACGAACGTCCGCTCGGCGTCGGCGTCGACCAGCACGACGCAGACCCCGGTGTCGAATGATCGGTGGCGCTCGAGCGGCGCCTCGATCCCCTCGCGCGCGAGGTCCGCGGCGGCGAGGTCACCGAAGGGACCCGTACCGAGCAGTCCGGCGTAGACGACACGTCGACCGAAGCGCGCGGCGGCCGACATCGCGTTGAACCCCCCGCCGGTGGTGACGAGCTGGTCGGTGGCGCGCACGTCACCGGCGCGCTCGGGAATCCTCGAGACCGAGAGGACGAGGTCGACGAGCACCGTGTCACAACACAGCAGCCGAGGCCCGGTCGTCGGCATCGGACCCACCCTAGCGAGGGCGGTCCGACGCGACGAGTCGGCGCTAGGCGTGGCGCGCC
>JAKABC010000119.1 GCA_021802025.1 Actinomycetes bacterium | reverse complement strand
CTCGCCGGGTCCGGCGGGGGCCGAGCCCGAGCGCCAGCGCACGAGCTCCACCTCGCCGGTCGCCTCGAGGGCGTCGGCGAGATCGGTCATCGAGTCGCCCATCGACTCGAGCGACCCGTCCAGGTCGAGGGCGACCCTGAGCGGGCGACCGCTCACGCGCGCGCCCGCTCGCGCGCCGCGCTCGTCCACCTCGGCCAGAGCTCAACGGCCCAGGGTCCAAAGGCCACGGTGCTCGTCGCCACGACGGCCAGACCCTCGTCGGCGTTGGCGAGGGCGAGGGCCCCGCTCTGGCCGAAGTGGCCGAAGCTCGCCTCGGGCCAGTCGCCCATCCAGTGGTGCTTGTCGCCGGCGAGCTCGGGGCCCAGCCCCCACGGGCAGGGGTCGAAGCGGCCGAATCCCGGCACGACGCCGGCGAGCTCGGCGAGGTAGGGCGCGATCGCCCGGTCGCGCGTGGCGGCGCGCACGAGTCCCGGCGCCAGCCACGCGGCCATCAGCGCCGCGAGGTCGTTGGTCGAGCCGACCACCCCGGCGGCCGCCCGACCCTCGAGGGCGCTCGACATACCGAGCGGCGCGAAGACGCGCTCGGCGAGCCAGGTGGCCTCGCGGCCCTCGCCCGCGAGGGTGCGCGCCACGCGGTCGTAGCCCGCGTTGGAGTACACCCGTCGGGCCCCGACGGGTTGGACGCGGTCGCCCTCGTCGAGCCCGAGGCCGCTCGCGTGGGCGAGGAGGTGGGCGAGGGTCGCCCCGTCGGGTCCGAGCACCTCGTCGTAGTCGCGTCGTCCCTCGTCGACCTCGACGGCCGCCGCCAGGGCGACGGCGAGTTTGGTCACCGACGCCCAGGGGCGGGGCTCGTCGAGGTCCCCGAACTCCTCCACGCGCTCGACGCGACCGTCACGCACGCGCAGCACGACGTGGGCCGGCGCGCCGGGCCACGTCGGCGCGGCGTCACTCACCACCCGATGTTACCTAGGCCCCCCTAGTGTCTCTGGGGTGATCACGGTCCTCGCCGGCGGTGTCGGCGCCGCGCGCCTGCTGCGCGCGCTCAGCCTCGTCGTCGACCCGACCGAGTTGGCGGCGGTGGTCAACGTGGGCGACGACCTCGTGCTCCACGGGCTCACGATCTGCCCCGACCTCGACACCGTGACCTACACGCTCGCCGGGATGAACGACGAGGCCCGCGGCTGGGGGCTCACCGACGAGACCTGGCGGGTGATGGACGAGCTGGCCGCGCTCGGCGGCGAGGACTGGTTCCGCCTGGGCGACCGCGACCTCGCGACCCACCTCTACCGCACCCAGCGCCTCGGCGAGGGCGCGACCAAGACCGAGGTCACCGCCGAGATCGCCCAGCGGCGCGGGGTCCGCGCCACCGTGTTGCCCGCGAGCGACGACCCCGTCGCCACCACCCTCGAGACGCTCGAGGGGCCGATGGCCTTCCAGGAGTACTTCGTGCGACGACGCCACGAGGTCACCGTGACCGCGATCACCGTGACCGGCCTGGAGACGGCCCGCCCGAGCGCCGCCGCCCTGCACGCAATCGAGAGCGCGACGCGCCTCGTCGTCGCGCCCTCGAACCCCCTGCTCTCCATCGACCCGATCCTCGCCCTGCCCGGGGTGCGCGAGGCCGTCGCCGCCCGCGGCGACGCGATCGCCGTCTCCCCGATCGTGGGGGGCGCCGCCCTCAAGGGTCCGGCCGACCGGCTGATGCGCGACCTCGGCCTCGAGCCGTCGGCGGCCGGCGTCGCCGACCACTACGGCGCGCTCGTCGCGACCTGGGTGATCGACGAGATCGACGCCGGGCTCGCCGGACGCATCGGCGCGACCGGTCACGAGGTCCGGGTCACCACGACGGTCATGGACGACCCCGGGCGCGCCCGGGCCCTCGCCGAGACGGTCCTCGCGTGAGCGCCCTGCGCCTGGTCGCCCTGGCCACGAGGGCCCGGGTCGTCGCCGGGGACGACCTCGCCGAGCTCGTCCTCGGCGCCCTCGCCGAGGCCGGCGAGTCGCTCGCGGCGGGCGACGTCCTCGTCGTCACCTCCAAGGTGGTGGCCAAGGCCGAGGGCCGCGTCGTGGCCCTCGAGGACACCCCCGAGGCCAAGACGGCCCTCGTGGAGTCGGAGGCTCGCCGGGTCCTGCGCCGGCGCGGGACGCTGCGCATCACCGAGACGAGCCACGGCTTCGTCAACGCCAACGCCGGCGTCGACCTCTCCAACGCCGAGGAGGGCACGGCCGTGCTCTTGCCCCGAGATCCCGATCGCAGCGCCCGGCGGCTGCGCGCCGAGCTCGCCCGGCGCACCGGGGTCGAGGCGGCCGTCGTCGTCACCGACACCTTCGGGCGGGCCTGGCGCCACGGCGTGACCGACGTGGCCCTCGGGGTCGCGGGACTGCGGCCGATCCTCGACCTGCGCGGCACCCTCGACGCCCACGGGCGACGCCTCGAGGCGACCGAGGTGGCGATCGCCGACGAGGTCGCCGGTGCGGCCAACCTCGTCCTGCACAAGGCGGCCGGCACGCCCTTCGCCCTGGTGCGCGGGCTCGACCCGTCGTTCCTCGGCCCCGGCAGCGTCGCCGGGGCCCTGGTGCGCCGGCCCGGTGAGGACCTCTTCCGCTAGACCCCGCCCAGGCGGACGTCGCCCGAGAGCTCGGACTCGGCGGCCACGTGCTCCTTCGCGCCCACGACGCAGGTCGGCCCCAGCGTCGAGCCCGTGCCCACCACGGCCTCGGGCCCGATGATCGACCAGCGCACCGTGCAGCCGCTCTGGACGACCGCCCCGGGCAGCAGCACCGAGTCCTCGATCACGACGTCGGCCCCGACGACGCACTCGCGGTCCACGACCGCGCGGCGCACCCGGGCGCTGGCGTCGATCGTCGCCGAGGGGTGGCGCCAGCTCCCCTCGACCACCCCGGCCACCGGCGCGGCGCGCCGGCCGGTGAGCACGTCGATGTTGGCCGTGAGGTACGCGTGGGGCGTGCCGGTGTCGAGCCAGTAGGCGTCGTCACCGAGCGCGTAGAGGGAGCCCTCGGCCGCCAGGGCCGGGAACGTCTCGCGCTCCACGCTCACCGGCCGGTCGGGGGCGACGCGCGCGAGCGCACGCGGCTCGAAGACGTAGTAGCCGGCGTTGATCATGTTGGTCGGGGCCTCGTCGGCCGGCGGCTTCTCGACGAAGGCGAGGACCCGTCCGTCGTCGCCGGTCGGCACGACGCCGAAGTGGGAGGGGTCCTTCACCGGGTGCAGTGAGATGGTCGCGCTGGCCGCGCGCTCGCGGTGGAACGCGATGAGGCGCGAGACGTCGAGGTCGCTCACGACGTCCCCGTTCACCACGAGGAACGTGTCGTCGACCCCGGCGCTCTCGGCGGCGAAGCGGATGGCCCCGGCCGTGTCGAGCGGGGTCGACTCCACGGCGTAGCGCACCGGCAGCCCGGCGATCACGTTGTCGGGGTAGGCCTCGGTGAACCGGTCGGGCAGGTAGCCCAGCGAGAGCACCGCCTCGGTCACCCCGTGGGCGGCCAACGAGGCGAAGACGCCCTCGATCATGGGCACCCCCACGAGGGGGAGCATCTGCTTGGGCGTCTCGAGGGTGAGCGGCCGCAACCGCGTGCCCTTCCCCCCCACCAGGATGATGGCGAGCATCAGCCCTTGGCGGTCGTCGTGGTGGTGGTCGGCGCGGTGGTCGAGGTCGACCCGGTGCTCGTCGGGGTCGTCGGCACGCTGGTCGAGGTCACGGGCGCGGTGGTCGTCGTCGTGGGGGTCGTCGCGAGCACGACCATCGTGTCGACGCTCGTCTTGGAGGGCGCGAGCGGGGTGACCCCCTTGGGCACGAAGGCCAGGGTGACCCGGACCTCGTGGCCGAGGTGGATCGAGGCCGGGTTCGTCGTCAGGGTCGGGGCGGCCTGGGCCAGGGTCTTCCAGTAGGCGTAGACGACCTCGCCCTTCTTACCGGCGTACTTGGTGCCCTTGGCGCAGGTCGCGCCGTTGGCGAAGGTGGTCGCCGGGTCCTTCACCCCGTTCTTGCCCGGGATCGCGAGCGAGCTCGAGGTGAGCGTGAGGCCCGGGTACTCGGCCGCGAAGTTCGCGAGCGTCGCGTTCTTGCCCGCGCTGGCGCTGGTCAGCGGGGTCAGGTTCACGACGTCGTTGGACTCGACGTGGTAGCTGCCCTTGAAGGTCGGGTCCGAGGTCAACGACGGCAGCGCCGTGCCGCAGTCGTCGGCGGCCAGGGCGAAGTAGTACGTCTTGCCCACGAGCGGCGGGGTACCCGCGGCGTGGTGGGCGACGGTGGGGTTCTGGTACTGGTAGCGCGAGTAGGCGACCAGGGCCAGGCCCAAGATCACGATGACCGCGAGCACCCCGTAGAAGTTGGCGGGACGGGTCTTGCGATAGGTCTTGCCCCCGCCGGCCGCGCCGACGCGGCTGACGAGCTTGCCCGAGGTGCTTTTGGCCACCCTACAACGCTACTAAATGGCGCCACCCCGCCCCAGCGGCGTAGGGGCGGAGGGATTCGAACCCTCACTGGAGGCGGTTTAAGCGCCTTGCCTCTACCGATTGGGCTACGCCCCCTCGACGCCGCGGGCCCACGCTAACCGAGGCCCGGCCCGCGACCACCCGGAACCGCGCGGTTGCCCCCGTTCTCTTAGGGCCCCTCACTAGGCTTGACCCATGCGCGTGCGGCGTCGGGGCACGACACCCTCCCCCCTGGCTGTGGTCCTAGCCCTGATCACCACGGCGCTCATCCTCGTGCCCGGGCCGGTCGGGGCCCAGACCATCGCCCAGACCCAGGCCGAGATCGCCCGGCTCTCCGCGACCCTCTCTCAGCAGGAGAAGCAGAGCGAGATCACGGCCAACCAGTACGACGCCGACCGGGCCGCCGTCGCCCAACTCGACGCCACCATCGCCCACCTCCAGGGCCAGGAGGCCACCAAGCGCAGCGCGGTCGCGGCCACCTCCAAGCGGCTCGTGGTCGCCGTGGTGCGGGCCTACGTCTTCGGGGCGGCCGCGGCCCAAACCCTCGCGATCTTCGACCAGAACGTCACGACCGCCGACGCCCGCCAGGTCTATCAGGACAAGGTGGTGGGCAACCTCGACGCCCTGCGCCAGCGCTACCAGCGCGAGCGAACCTCGCTGCAGAACACGGTGAGCCGGGTCGCCAACGCCCGCGCCCAGAAGGAGCACGCGGCCTTCGCGGCGCGGACCCTGCTGGCTGAGAACATCCGCCTGGCCGACCAGACCCAGGCCACCCTGGCGACCGTGACCGCGACGCTGCGCAGCGAGATCATCACCTACGAGATCAGCGCGGGGGCGGCCGCCGCCCGCCACCACGACACGGCCGCCGAGGAGCAGGCGATCAACGCGGCCTCGGCGGTGGGCGGCCAGAGCGCCGCCAACCAG
>JAKABC010000118.1 GCA_021802025.1 Actinomycetes bacterium | reverse complement strand
GCGCGACCTGCTCGAGAGCCTTCGAGAGATGCGCGCCCAACGGCGCACCTTCGCGCTCGTGCTCGACGAGCACGGCGGGGTGGCCGGCGTGGTCTCGATCCGCGACATCCTCGAGCAGCTCGTCGGTGACCTGAACGACGAGTTCGACGAGGGCGAGGAGCCCACGGTCGTGCGCATCCGTGAGGGCCGTTGGCTCGTCGACGGGCAGACCCACGTCGACCGGGTCGAACAGGAGCTCGGGATCGACATCCCCGAGGGGGAGTACGTGACGATCGCCGGTTTCGTCCTCGACCTGGCGGGGGAGATCCCGGCACCGGGCTCGACCTATCGCCACGGGCACTGGACCTTCCGGGTCCAGACCGTAGAGCGACGCCGTATCAGCCAGCTGGTCGTCGAGCGCCACCCCGAGGGCGAGGGTGACGACCTCGTCGAGTGACGGCCGTAGCCCACCCGTTAAGGCACTAGCATGGTCGGGCTGCGGGGAGACCCGCTGCGGGCTGTAGCGCAGCTTGGTAGCGCGCTGCGTTCGGGACGCAGAGGTCCCGGGTTCAAATCCCGGCAGCCCGACCACACCGGAGTAGCGTCGTCTCACCCTGGCCCCCATCGTCTAGCGGCCTAGGACACCACCCTTTCAAGGTGGCGGCACGGGTTCGAATCCCGTTGGGGGTGCGAAACGGGATCTCCCCCAGCGTCGACCACCTCCCTAGGGATGGGGTACCGGATTCTCCACCACGCAATTCCGCCCATGGGCGCCGTCGGTCCAACCGTTTCCTAACAACGCGAGCTCACGCGGAGGGACTCGTGCCGTCGTAGACCACCCGGTGGACTCGGCAGGCACCGACGAGGCGATCGACGGCGCGCAGACGTTCTGGTCGTCACCGGCGCGGCACGCCTCCTTGTCGCGCCGCCGCGATGACGAACGAGGTCGCGGCCCGAACGCCATTGAGGAAGAGCCGGTCCTGTTGCTCGTCGGTCAGGTCGAAGTCCATCGAGCTCAGACCGTCGTTGTCCACGTAGATGGTCCGACCCGCGGTCGTGCCGTGCGACGTGACCGTCTCCCATTCGTTCATCATCGTCTTCAGACACCGCACGGCCACCGCGATGGCCGACTCGCGGAAGTCCGACGTCGTATAGTCGACAGCGAATCGCGACAGCTTGACGCCGATGGTCGGCCACCGCGGCGGCCGTCCGTCCTCCCGGTCGAACGTGTGGATTGGAAACTTCGCCAGCAGGCCGCCGTCCACCCACGTGTGCGTCCCGCCGGGGAATCGCACCGTCGTCGGGGCACCACCCGGCGTCACTATCTCGACGGTCGCCTCCTCAGCCTGGAAGTGGACGGGTTCGAAGTAGAAGGGGACCGACATCGACGCGCGGACCGCGCCCACGATGCTCTGACGTTTCGGATCGACTCCGTAAGACGGGTAGTCGGCGGGGAGGCACGCCAGTCGCGCCCTCGTTAGGTCAGAGGTGTAGACGGCGAGACGGTACTGCGGACTCGCGGACTCGCCGATCTCGGGGTCGTCCACTGAAGACAGAACGAGGTCGCCGAAAGTCCGAACTCCCAACTGGTCGTGGAGGATGGGCTCGAGCCACTCATCGAGGTAGTCACCGGTGTAGAGGCCCTCGCGCTGAGTGAGTATCGCCGCGTCGGCCACGAGGCCGGCGAAGTGGCCCGCCACGTGGCCCATCGCGTCGTGGAGCCTCCCCTCAGGCATGAACTTGCGAAAGTCCAGCGATTGCAGCGCCGTACGGAGAGCCGACATGTCTCCACCGGACTGAACGATTCCCGCGACGATGCTCGCCGTCACTGCACCCGCGCTCGTGCCCGCTACACGATGAAAGCGGTAACCGGCCTCGTCCAACACGAGGACCGCGCCCACCAGCGCCACACCCTTGACGCCTCCGCCCTCGAGGGCGAGGTCAGCGCGTAACTCGCGTCGACCATCGTTGCTCGGATTCGGCCAGCCGTCCACCTGACGAAGGGTCTCCGCCGACTCGTCGAACGCGGCCTGGAGTTCGTCACTTCTTCGATAACCGCGGGGCCCGTCGCCCAGCACTATCGAACCGAGCGCTCCGACGTCCGCGGGCGACCAGCCGTCGGACGGCGTGGCGTGGTGGTGGCGCACGACCATGGTGATTGAGACTCCTCTTGCTCTCGTCTCGCTGCGACCACGTGACTCTCTCGGTATCAACGTACGACACACGCGTCCAAGGGCGCGCGAAGGCCCGATTTGGTCTCAGGCACCGACCACCTCGCGGCTCGTGACCCGGGAGGTCCTAGAGACGGGAGTGACGGGAGTGAGGGCGTGCGATGGCGACGATCCACCCAGCACTGGGGCCACGGCCCGCCGTCCGAGAGTCTCGCTCGACCACGTCGACAGGGGTCGCGACCTATGGTGCGCGAGGGTTGAAGTGCACTCACCCTCATTGACCCACCCCCACCCGGATCCACTCTTAAGACGGACCACGCACTGCGCCGCTCAATCTGGTAACCATCTCTCCTGGTCAAGACCACTCCCTGAGAGAAACCACAGACTCGCGCGACGCCAAGAGAGCGTCGGGGAGGCGCTCACTATCATCCGGCTTGGCGTTGTTGAGTCGTTGTCGTGTCGTTGTTTTTTAATAGCCGCAGGGCACGGGGTGGGGATAAGGCGTGGCACAGTTCGTGGCGGGAGCGCCTAAATCCCCAACGACGGTAGGTTTTTTCATCCGTCGGGCCGCACTAGCCACCCTCGGTCTCGCCCTGTTAAGCGTAGGACTCGTCATCTCGTCGGCGTCAGCCTCACCGGTAAACGCGGTCTCTTTCACCGGCCCCGGGGTGTCGGGCAGTAACGGCAGTTACTCGGTTTCCATTCCCTACGACACCTCCGGCACGTACACCGCGACGGCTCAGGACTCGACCACCGGCACCACCCTGACCTACAGCGCGAGTAGCGGCACCGCAGGGTGCACCGTCGACGCGTCGACGGGCGTTGTCAACTACGTCCAAGCGGGCGCGTGCGTGATTACGGCCACAGCGTCGAGCGCGGACAAAGACCAGGGCCAGGGTGGAGGCGACGGCAACGCCTCCGGGGCGTCGGCGACGTTGACCCTGACCGTGACGCCCGATACCCAGACGATCCAGTTCACCAGCACTGCGCCGGCTGCCCCCCTCGTCGGATCGAGTTACACCGTCACGGCCTCCGCGAGCTCCGGGCTCCCGGTCACCCTGAGCGTCGACGCCACCTCGACGTCGGGCTGTTCCATCGCCGCCACCGGTGTGGTGACCCTCACGGCTCCCGTAGGGACCTGCGTGATCGACGCGAACCAGTCGGGCAACCTCGACGTCGCCCCCGCGCCCCAGGTTCAACAGACCGTGACCTCGTCGCTCGCGACCCAGACGATCTCCGTCTCGGGAGCCAACCCGGCCGACCTCATCTACGGCTCGTCCACGACGTTCCAGATCGACGCCTCCGACTCGAGCGGATCCCCCCTTGGCTTCTCGACGTCCAGCTCCACGTGCACCGTCAGCGGCACCGGACTGATCAGCGTCGAGGCGGTTGGGACGTGCGCCGTCGACATCACCGCTCCCGCGACGTCGGCGTTCAACTCCGCATCACCCTTCACCTTCACCCTCAACGTCGAGTCCCCACCTGTCGTGGCCCCACCGCCCGCCGTGACGCCAACGCCGGTCGTGACCCCGCCCGTCGTGACGCCCGTCGTCGGCCCGCCGCCGATCGTCATCAGCGTCTCGCCGCCCAAGCCGAAGCCCAAGCCGGCCCCGAAGCTCCCCAAGCCCAAGACCGTCGTCATCAAGCCGTTCCGCGAGGCGTCGCACACCCTCACTCGGCCCCTGCTGGCCCAGGTATGGCGGCTCGCCCTGGCGATTCGCCACGAGCACTACACCAAGGTCACGCTCACGGGCTACACGGACAACGTGTTCACCCCGGCGCTGGATGCACAGATCATCCTCGAGCGCTCACTCGCGGTGAGCCACCAACTGAACTACGACCTTGCGCGACTCAAGGTCCATGACGTGACGATCGTCATCGATCCGGGCGCCACCATCCAGTTGGTCACCCTTAACACCACCCCGAGAAACCGTGCTCTCAATAGACGAGTGGTGGCCGTCTTGTCCGCTCGGTAGAGCGACGTGGACCGAGATCGCCGGGTCGCGGCTCCGGGGCAGCGACGGTGGCGTCGCCGCGTCGGCCCCCTGACGCTCGCGACGTGCGCGCTGCTCACCGTCGGGTTCGGGACGGCGGGGGCTTCGTCGACGGGGGCGCTGGGCGCCGACACCGTCGTGGTGACCAACCTCAACGCGAACACGGTGAGCGCCATCAACGTCTCGACCCACGCGGTGACCGTGATCAAGAGTGCGGCCCACCCCTTCAACGGACCGCTCGGCGTCGCGATTACCCCTAACGGTACGACCGCCTACGTAACCAACTCGCTCGGCAATACGGTGACCCCGATCGACCTCGAGAGCTCACCGGCCACGGTCGGCAACCCCATTCGGGTCGGTCTCGCGCCGTCGGCGATCGCCATCGCGCCGAATGGGCGCTTCGCGTACGTGACGAACTTCGACTCCAACACGGTGACCCCGATCGACCTCGCGAGCTCTCCGGTCACGGCCCAGCGACCCATTCCCGTGGGCGCGGGCCCCTGGAGCATCGCCGTCTCGCCCGACGGTCGAGACATCATCGTCTCCAACTCCGAGGCCACCTCGGTGAGCATCATCTCGGCCGCCACGCGACGCGTGTCGACGCTCCAGGTCGGCGGCCGTCCTCAGGCCATCGCCATCAGCCCCGACTCCGACACGGCCTACGTCGCCAACGCCAACCAGATAACGCCGACCGACCTCGCGAGTACCCCCGCCGTCGCGGAACGGCCGATCCCCCTCGCGGCGCAGCCGTTGGGTATCGCCGTCTCGCCCACCGGCCGCACGGCCTACGTCGCCAGTGCCGACAACACGGTCACACCGATCCAACTCAAGACCCGTCCACCGACCGTGGGGACGACGGTGCCCACGGGTTCGCTGAGCCAGCCCGACGGCATCACCATTAGCACCAACGGAGAGACGGCGTACATCGCCGACGCGGGCCCGACCGTGACGCCGATCAACCTGACGACCTCGCCCCTCACGGTCATGTCCCCGATTGACGTGGGCGCCGCCACCTTCGGCATCGCCGTCCGATCCGATCAGGCGCCGACGGCGAGGCTCACGATCACCCCCGCTCCCGTCGGCCAGAAGTCCGTCTTCAACGCGTCGGCCTCCACGTCACCGGACGGCAGGATCAGCCGATACGCCTGGAACTTCGGCGACGGCACGACCCTGGTGAGTCGGACCCCGGTCGTGACCCACGTCTATAAGCGAGCGGGGACCTATCACGCAACGGTGACGGTGAGGGGGGCGGGGG
>JAKABC010000117.1 GCA_021802025.1 Actinomycetes bacterium | reverse complement strand
GCCAAGATCACCCAGATCTACGAGGGCACGAACCAGATCCAGCGCGTTGTCGTGGCGAGGCACCTGCTGGGATAGCGCCAAAGTCCTTCGTCGAACCCGGGCCCGTCGAGGGTTGGATGGGCTATCGCGAGATTTCACGGCCGCCGATTGTTCGATTCGGGAATGATACCAAAGTGGTATCATTAGAACATGGCGTTCACCGTTCGTACTGACCAAGCCCTTGACGCGGCCCTTGACGCGCTCTCGGCGTCCGAAGGTCTCTCACGCCAAGAGATCGTGCGACGGGCCGTCCTCGAGCGCTATGAGCGGACCGAACATTCGGGCCGCGTGGCGGACTCGAGCTCCAGGATGCTCACCCGTTGGCACGACGTCTTGGAGCGGCTCGCAACGGAGTGAACGATATCGAGTACCTCGAACTCGAGGACGTTCTCCACATGGTTCGACTCCTCGAGATCGGGCCTATTCGTGATCTGGGTCTTCTTGACTCGTCAGTCGCTCGGCCCCGCTCTGGTACCTTTGCGGAGGACTTCTACCCGACGTTGGAGCTCAAGGCGGCGGCGTTGCTCCACTCGTTGGCCAAGAACCACGCACTTGTGGATGGCAACAAGCGCTTGGCGTGGCTCGCCACGGTTGTCTTCTGTGATCTGAACGGCGCAGCGCCTGAACTCAGTGATGACGAGGCCTTCCAGCTCGTGTGGGATGTTGCGTCGTCAGACCTGGATCTAACGCGAATCTCGCAGCGTCTGCGCTGCGTTCGGTGAGCTTTCGGCCTCGTGGAGTCTTGCCTGGGACGAGGAGCAATGGTCCGAGCCACATTTAAAGAACCCAGCACCTGAGTCCGTGATGGACTTGATCACGGTCACGGTTCACGCGGGCGCTCCCGGGTCGTGGGCGCGCCCCCGGTCTTCGCGACATTCTGTCCTGCCCAAGAGAACTTTCCTTACTCTCGTTTTGACGCTGCCCCGCGCATTCGACGGTGTCGTCGTGCGGCCAATCGCCACGACAAAACTGCTGCTTCACATCGCGGGCCGCATCCCAACGCGAGGCGCGGTGGATGGATCAGAGTGGTCGAGGGTGTTTACCGTCCTCACAACCCGCCACCGGAGATCTGCCGTCAATTGTCCGAGCATCCCTACTCTCATCCTTACTCTCATCCCTACAACTTGGCGATGAGGGGTTTAGAGGTGCACTCGCGGCTGGCGGAGCTTCTTGGGGTGACGGATCTCACGGGTAAATCGGACTCGTACACCCCGACACCCAGATCCATTGGGGCTCCAATGAGCTCCAAACGGTCGTCGTCGCACGGCACCTCCTTGGTCAGCGCCTAAATCCCCCGCCCTTGACCCGCGCGGCAGGGTCGGAGGCCGTGTGTGGCACGCGGCCGGAACCCTTACAGTGCGCAACGTGGCAATCCCAGAGTCGTTTGTCGTACTCGATGAGTTGCTCGATGGAGACCTCGAGAACGATCCGTCGACTGTACGTGGCCTGACGAACCACCTCCCCATGGCCCTCGTGGCGAAGGCGGCGCTCGGGGCGCCACCCGAAGAACTGCGGCGATTCGCCTCGAAGTACGAGACTCGATTACGCCCGCGAAGTGGTGCGAATCGAGAACTCACGCGATCCACCTGGAGACGCGCCCTAGGCGAACCGGCCGCGTACTCGGACCTCGACGACTTCTTTGGTCGCGAGATTTCGGCTCGTGGCGTAGATGACACTGTGCGCACCTACATGGATGAGCTGATGGCGGGTGTCTCGGCGGCGGCGTTCCACGGTCCGATCCGCCTTTCGTACGCCCTGGACGCGGCCTCGCCGTCGCGGGTTGGCTCCGCGTTGGCGTACTTCGCAGCGAACGCCGCGCCGCTCGCCCCCCTCGAGACGGTCGAGAAGACGACCGATTCGCCGGAGGCGATTCTGTCGCTCATCTCGAACGAGTGGCGAGGCGGGTCGGTCCCGTCACTCCCGTTGATCAGCGACGAGATGCACTGGGCAGCCCGTCAGCCCTCTTTCACCCGACTCGTCTCGTCGCTTTCGGTAGATGACCGAACACCACAACGGCTGGCGGACGCCGCCCTGAAGCTCTACGCCACGACCGATGACTTCACCGCGCTCCATGGGGTCACCGGCCTGGAGGCTCTGGCCCGTATCCGTCCCTACGTCGACGACGTCAGCGAGTTCGACCGCTTCAGTTTCCAGGCGCTCGCCGCGGCGTACCTCGCCGTCGGGGCACCCCCGGTGTGGTCGCACGATCGACTCGACGAGTTCGCGTCGTCGACCACCCTCAACCAGTCAGAGGTGGAAAAGCGAGGCGCCATCAGTGACGACGAGCACGTCGCCAAGCTGGTCTTTAGCGCGCATCGACTTCACGCATCGACGGCGAAACCCCTCTACCTCGCCGTCGCAGAGAGAGCGGCGAAGAACGACCAATCCGTGCCGGCAACCAATGCTCGTTATGACGACGGGTGACTCGTGCCGTGCGCTCGGACTCATTCTCGAGCCATCGACCCGGGCGCGATTCCACACCCACCTTTTAGTGACAACGTAGATAAAGAGTCCCCACTGGCCCCCGGGGTGGACGGTAGACACGCCTGCGTGGAGAATGGGACACCAAGACTTGGGTGATCCCATAACGAGGGTTGCCCTATATCAACGAGATAACTAACCAGAGCTCGAACCTCGCGGTCGCACCGGCACCCACGCGGATAACGGTCGGTCGCACGGTTGCCGGAAAGTTGTCCCTGGACACCGAACGCCCGACCTCCCCAGCGGTCAATCCCTGTTCGGATTAGGGGCGCGAACGTGGCTGAGAGGGCGCGCGGTCACGTTGAGAATGTCTCCGACCCCGACCCTGTGCTGTACCCCGTGGCCGTGGCCGTGGCACAAGCATCCCACTCACCCGTCTGCTTTGTCGTGAAGCTGAAACTTGCGGAGCCGTTCGACGCCGTAGTGCCCGACGTCGATGCCACCGGGGTGCCGCTACACGAGGTCCCCGAATAAATGTTGAGGGTGACGCTGGCTCCACTGACGTTCACATTCGAGGAAGTCACTGTGACCGTCAGGGGCACGCGATAGCTGCCGTGGTGCACTACCGTGCCCGCGGTCACCAACACGCTCAGCGATGGAGAACTGCTAGTGCTTCCTCCCGAACTCGTGGTGGAACTCGTGAGGGCGCTCAGTCCGTTGAAGGTGCCGAGCCCGGTGGGCCCGTTGTATTCGCTCGACAGAAGAGACGTCGAGGCGTCACAGAGATAGTTGCCACAACTGCCGTTTTGACCCGAAGTCACCGGAATCAGACCGGGCGTCGGGCCCGTGGCGTTCGTCCCCGCATCTACGTAAAGGGCTTGGGGCGACGTGTGGGTCGTGCTGCCCGAGCCGGCCGCTAGGGCGTAGGTCGCCCCGACGATCTGGGCGGACGCGCTGGTGCCGCCGAAGACCGTCCAGCCCGAGAGGCCGTAGGTGTCGTAGACGGCCACGCCCGTGTTCGGGTCGGCGACCGCCGACACGTCGGCCACCTGGCGTCCCGTGCAGTCGGTCGATTCGTTATAGACCCCGGGGTCGTTCTGCCAGCTCGGGAGGGCCTCGTAGGCGGAGCACCCGCTGCCCGCGCTCGACCAGACCGTCTGGGGGTTCCAGGTCCAGGTGCCTGAGGAGAGCGCCCCGGTGAGCGACGTGCCGCCAACGGCCGTCACGTTGGGGGCGGCGGCCGGGAACTCGGTGCCGTAGCCGCTGTCGCCGCTCGAGACGGTGATCGCGGTGGTCGTGGTGGCGGAGTAAGTGGCGTTGTCGCTCGTCTCAGAGGAGAACTCGCTGCCGCCGTAGCTGTTGGTGATGACCGCGGGCGCGGGCGAGAGGCTCTTGGCGTAGTTCACCGCCGCCTGGAGGTTGGAGAAGCTGGCCGAGGAGGCCTCGACCAGGGTGAGGTTGCAGGCCGGACAGATCGCCGAGGCCATGTCGAGGTCGAGGGAGATCTCTTCGGACCAGCTCGAGTTTGAGCGCGGCAGGCTCGTCGTGCCGGTCTGGCTGACCTGGGTGAAGGTCACGCAGTCCGTAGTCACGCTCGATGAGCACAGGGGTGGGATGGTGACGTCAGGGATCCCCGTCTGGGTGTCGGTGACGGCGGGGCCCGAGAGGTTCGTTCGGTACGTCGCGAGGTCCTGGGCGGCGTAGGGGTCGTTGTAGGCGTCGACGATGGCGATGGTCGGCGCGTTGGGGCCCGGCGTGACGGCGGTGGTCGCGGACGTGAGGTCGTAGGCGCTCAGCAGATCACCCGGCAGATACCCCGAAGAAGGGAGGGAACTCGTTCCCGACCCGCCACCGGAGCCCTTGTGGGCGCCCGGTCCCGGGTGCCAGTTGGCGGCCGGGTCGAGCAGCTGGATGGCCCCGCAGCTGGCGAAACCCGGGGCGGGCGTGGCGCAGGCGTGGGCGTAGGCGGCGGACCCGACCGCGGAGGCCGGGGCGGCGGTCGCCAGCGGAGCGACGCCCGCGGCGGCCAGGGTCAGGATGGCGAGTCCGACCACGCGTGAACGGCGGACGAACGGCGATCGGCGCGTGCTTGAGTTCATGACGTTCCCCCACTTCGCGAACGATGTGACCCTACCCCCGGTTGGTGGCACAGGCAACTCATGGTCTCCGCGCGAGCCCGGTGTGCGGTGTCGCGCCCGGCTCGCCAGGCCGGTCCTCGTCTCACCCTCGGGCGCGGGGACCCACGACGTCGCGACGTCGCGCGCCGAGACCGGTCTTCACCGTGCGTGACCGTTGGCCGCCGTCGTCGGCGTGGACCACCGCGCGGGTCGTCCTAGTGTGAGGGTTCGTGACACCGAGTCGGTCGGAATCATCATCGACGCCCGCCCGCCCCGGGCGGGGATCGACCTCGTCGAGCGTGCTCGCTAACACGGTGGTGTCGATGCAGAACGCCCGCGCGCTCGACGCCGCGGAGACGCCGCATCCGTGGTGAGCGACCTCCCGACGGGTCCGGTCCTGGCGCGACGCGCCCTGGTGAGCGTCGCGCCCTCGAGGGTCCTAAAGACCGTCGACGCCCTCGACCTTCGACCCTCGGGCACGCTCAATCCCGTCGTGGCGATGCCGCTGCGCGAGCTCGCGCGCTCGCGCGACGTCGCGGCCTTCGCCGTCCGGGCGCCCTCGGCCGCGGTGCGGGCCCTGGTCGAGTTGCTCACCCTCGAGCCCCTCGAGCGGGTGGTCGAGCGACTCGGGGAGTCGGCCGACGATCCCACCTACGACGAGCTGGCCGAGGCCCTGGCGATCCTCGCCGACGAGGGCATGACCCGCGACGAGCGTCTCCTCGTCCTCACCTTCGCCGTCGCCGAGGGGTTCGCCGCCGCCCCGCACTGTCGGCGCCTGCTCGAGGAGGACCCCACGCTCGCCCTTCTCGACCTGCCCGAGGCTCCCGCGGCGGGTGGGG
>JAKABC010000116.1 GCA_021802025.1 Actinomycetes bacterium | reverse complement strand
TTGTCCTCGCCGGTGAGCGCCCCGTAGTGGCGCTCGTTGAGCCGCCAGCTGCGTCGCACCGCGACCCAGGACCGACCGGCCTCGTGCAGGGCGATCTCGGCGGTGCGAATCGCCCGGGTCAGCACCGAGGTGTGCACGATGCGCAGGTCGACCCCGGTCTCGCCGAGGAGCCGGCCGGCCGCCGCCGCCTCGGCCTCGCCCTCGGGGGAGAGGTCGACGTCCTGCCAGCCCGTGAAGAGGTTGGCGTCGTTCCACGCCGAGCGCCCGTGGCGCAAGAGGACGAGGTCGGGCACGGGTCCATGGTAATTCCGGGTCTCGCGCAAGGGTCCGGCGGGACGGGTCGTGCGGGCCCGTAAACCCAGGAGTGGCGGTCTTTTTCGATATATGTAATGGATTGTTATATATTTCTTGACAAGTCAGGGCTCAAGTCTGTACACTGGTCGGGTCGAGCCCGCCGGAGCGGGAGAGCGAAGGAGTCCTCATGGCCAAGGCAGTCGGTATCGACCTGGGCACCACCAACTCGGTGGTCTCGGTCCTCGAGGCGGGCGAGCCCGTCGTCATCCCCAACGCGGAGGGCAGCCGCACGACCCCCTCGGTCGTGGGCTTCTCCAAGACGGGTGAGGTCCTCGTGGGCGAGGTGGCCAAGCGCCAGGCGATCACCAACCCCGACCGCACGATCCGGTCGGTCAAGCGCCACATGGGCGAGAAGTGGACCGTCGACATCGACGGCGCCGCCTACACCCCCCAGGAGATCAGCGCGCGCATCCTCATGAAGCTCAAGCGCGACGCCGAGGCCTACCTCGGCGACACGGTCACCCAGGCCGTCATCACCGTGCCGGCCTACTTCAACGACGCCCAGCGCACCGCCACCAAGGAGGCGGGTCAGATCGCCGGGCTCGAGGTGCTGCGCATCGTCAACGAGCCCACCGCCGCCGCCCTCGCCTACGGCCTCGACAAGGGCCCGGCCGAGCAGACCGTCCTCGTCTTCGACCTGGGTGGCGGCACCTTCGACGTCTCGGTGCTCGAGATCGCCGAGGGCGTCTTCGAGGTGAAGTCGACCCACGGGGACACCCACCTCGGCGGCGACGACTGGGACGACGCGGTGATGCACTGGCTCGTCAAGACCTTCAAGGACACCGAGGGCGTGGATCTCTCGAGCGACAAGATGGCCGTCCAGCGCCTGAAGGAGGCGGCCGAGAAGGCGAAGATCGAGCTCTCCGCCGTCCAAGAGACCCAGATCAACCTGCCCTTCATCACCGCGACGAGCGAGGGCCCCAAGCACCTCGACCTCAAGCTGACCCGCGCGAAGTTCAACGAGCTCACCGCCGACCTCGTCGAGCGGCTCCGGGGCCCCTTCGACCAGGCCATCAAGGACGCCGGGCTGACCCTCGGGGCGATCGACCACGTGATCTTGGTCGGCGGCTCGACCCGGATCCCGGCCGTCCAGGAGCTCGTGTCGCGCCTCACCGGCAAGGAGCCCAACAAGAGCGTCAACCCCGACGAGGTGGTCGCCGTGGGCGCCGCCATCCAGGCCGGCGTCTTGAAGGGCGACGTGAAGGACATCTTGCTGCTCGACGTGACGCCCCTCAGCCTCGGCATCGAGACCAAGGGCGGCGTGATGACCAAGATCATCGAGCGCAACACGACGATCCCCACCAAGAAGTCCCAGACCTTCACCACGGCCGACGACAACCAGCCCAGCGTCGAGGTCCACGTGCTCCAGGGCGAGCGCGAGATGGCCAGCTACAACCAGACCCTCGGCAAGTTCCAGCTGGTGGGGATCCCCCCGGCGCCGCGCGGCATCCCCCAGATCGAGGTGACCTTCGACATCGACGCGAACGGCATCGTCCACGTCTCGGCGAAGGACCAGGCGACCGGCAACGCCCAGTCGATGACGATCACCGGCGGCTCCTCGCTCTCCAAGGAGGAGATCGACCGCATGGTCCGCGACGCCGAGGCCCACGCCGAGGACGACCGCAAGCGCCGGGCCGAGGCCGAGGTGCGCAACAACGCCGACGGCCTGGTGTACTCGACCGAGAAGCTCCTGAAGGAACAGGCCGAGTCGTTCCAGGGCAGCGAGCGCGAGGACGTCGAGAAGGCGCTCGCCAGCCTGAAGGAGGCCCTCGCGGGCACCGACGTCGAGGCGATCACCGCGGCCACCGAGAAGCTGCTCAGCGCGAGCCAGGGCTTCAGCCAGCGGCTCTACGAGGAGGCGGCCAAGGCCAACGCCGCCGAGCCCGCGGCCCCGGCCGGCGACGACGAGGAGATCGTCGACGCCGAGATCGTCGACGAGAAGTAGCGATGGCCGATCCCACCGTCCCCGAGTCGGCGGTCGACGCCGCGTCCGCGGGGGCGACGACCCCGGAATCCGAGGCGCAGGTTTCGGACCAGGCTCGGAGTGAGCCGGCGTCCGAGCCCGCGCCCGAGGGGGCGAGCGAGGACCCGCGCGAGGAGGCGGAGCGCCAGCGCGACGAGTACCTCGACGCGCTCCAGCGGCTCCAGGCCGACTTCGAGAACTACCGCAAGCGCGTCGCGCGCGTCGCCGAGGACGCGGCCGCGCGCGCGGCCGGGGAGCTCGCGGCCAAGCTGCTGCCCGTGCTCGACGCGCTCGACCTCGCCGAGGCCCACTTCGCGAGCTCGACGAGCGACGAGGCGGCCGCCCTGACCCAGAGCCGGGCCCTGTTGCTCGACACACTGGAAAAGGCCGGGCTCGAGCGCGTCGACACCACGGGGGTCGCGTTCGACCCCACCGTCCACGACGCCGTCGCCCACGTGCCCCTCGAGGGCGCGGGGGAGGGCGACGGCACCCACGAGGTCACCGAGGTGCTGCGCGCCGGCTACCGGTGGCACGGCGCGGTCTTGCGCCCGGCGATGGTCCAGGTGAGGGGATAGTCCATGGCCGAGCGGGAGTGGTTCGAGAAGGACTACTACAAGGTCCTCGGACTCACCCAGAGCGCGACGGACAAGGAGATCACGCGCGCCTACCGCAAGCTGGCCAAGGAGTACCACCCCGACACCAACCCCGGCAGCGAGGAGCGCTTCAAGGAGATCTCGGCCGCCTACGACGTGCTCGGCGACGCCGCCAAGCGCAAGGAGTACGACGAGGTCCGCCGGCTCGGTCCGGTGGCCGGGGGCTTCGCCGGCGGCCCGGGCGGCTTCAACTTCACCACCGGCGACTTCACCGACCTCGGCGACCTCTTCGGGGGCCTCTTCGGTGGCCGGCGTCAGCGCACCCAGCGCGGCGCGGACCTAGAGACCGCGCTGCACCTCTCGTTCCGCGACGCCGTGAAGGGCGTCACGACGAACGTGAGCGTGCCGAGCGACGCGGCCTGTGCCACCTGCAAGGGGACCGGCGGCGCGCCCGGCGCGGCCTTCGTGCCCTGCGAGCACTGCCACGGGCGCGGGGTGATCAACGACGACCAGGGACCGTTCGCCATGTCGAGCGTCTGTCCGGTCTGCCAGGGACGCGGGGGGCGCTTCGCCGCCCCGTGCCCGACGTGCCACGGCTCGGGCCGTGAGCCGAGCGCGCGCCGGGTCACGGTGCGCATCCCCCCCGGCGTCGTCGACGGCCAGCGGATCCGCCTGAAGGGCAAGGGCGCGCCCGGGGCGAACGGCGGGACGGCCGGCGACCTCTTCGTCGACGTGCACGTCGCGCCCGACGCGCGCTTCGAGCGTCGGGGCCGTCACGTCACCACGACCGTGCGCGTCCCCTTCACCCAGGCCCTGCTCGGCACCACCGTCGAGGTCCCGACCCTGGACGACCCCGTCTCGGTGAAGGTCCCGGCCGGCACCCAGCCGGGCACCACCATGCGGGTGAAGGGTCGCGGCGTGCCCGCCGGCGGCCACCACGGCGCGGGCGACCTGCTCGTGACGATCGCGGTCAGCCTGCCGACCAAGCTCACGAGGCGCCAGCGTCAGCTGGCGGAGCAATTGGCCGAGGCCCTGGGTGAGGTGGAGGAGGCGAGCGCGTGAGCGAGCGCCCGGTCTATGTCATCTCGGTCTTCGCCGAGCTCGCCGGGGTGCACCCCCAGACGCTGCGCAACTACGAGCGCAGCGGCCTCTTGCGCCCCCGGCGCACCTCGGGGGGGTCGCGGCGCTTCTCCGACGAGGACCTGGCCGCCCTGCGGCGCATCCAGCAGCTCACCGCCGAGGGCGTGAACCTAGAGGGCGTCAAGCGCGTCATGGCCCTCGAGGCCGAGCTCGAGTCGGCCCGCGCCGAGCTCGAGCGCCTGCGCGCCGAGGCCGGGCGCCTCGTCGAGGCGACGCATCGCCAGTACCGGCGCGACCTCGTGCCGGTCACCAACTCCCTGGCGGTCTTCGTCGATCGCCGCCCGAACCGCTCGTCCAAGGACCGACCGTGACCCTCGACCCCCAGCGCTGGACCGTCAAGACCCGCGAGGCCTTCCAGGCCGCCACCACCCAGGCCGCGGCGGCCGGCCACCCCTACGTGACCCCGGCCCACCTCCTGCTCGCCCTGTTGAACCAGGCCGACGGCGTGGCCCGACCCCTGCTCGTGGCGGCCGACCTCGACCCGGTCGCGGTCGTCGCCTCGCTCAACGAGCGCGTCGCGCGCGAGCCGCGCGCCGTGGGCGGCACCCAGCCGGGGCTCTCGGCCGAGAGCCGCCAGCTGCTCGAGGCGGCCGACGCGCTGCGCGCCGAGATGGGCGACGAGTACCTCTCGGTCGACCACGTGATCGTGGCCGCCGCGACCGAGCTCGGCGCGACCCGTGAGGCGCTGCTCGCGGCCCTGCGCCTGATCCGCGGCTCGGCCCGGATCACGAGCGAGGACCCCGAGGGCACCTTCCAGAGCCTCGAGAAGTACGGCCGGGACCTCACGGCCCTCGCCCGGGCCGGCAAGCTCGACCCGGTCATCGGCCGCGACGAGGAGATCCGCCGGGTCATCCAGGTGCTGAGTCGGCGTACGAAGAACAACCCCGTGCTCATCGGCGAGCCCGGCGTGGGCAAGACCGCGATCGTCGAGGGGCTGGCGCTGCGCATCGTCGAGGGCGACGTGCCCGAGAGCCTGCGCGACCGGCGCCTGGTCGCGCTCGACCTCGGCTCGATGATCGCCGGGGCCAAGTACCGCGGCGAGTTCGAGGAGCGCCTGAAGGCGGTCCTCGCGGAGATCCGCGAGGCCGAGGGCCAGGTGATCACCTTCGTCGACGAGCTGCACACCATCGTGGGCGCCGGCGCGAGCGAGGGGGCGATGGACGCCTCGAACATGATCAAGCCGCTGCTCGCGCGCGGCGAACTGCGCCTCATCGGGGCGACGACCCTCGACGAGTACCGCCAGTACGTGGAAAAGGACGCCGCCCTCGAGCGCCGGTTCCAGCCCGTCGTGGTCGGCGAGCCGACCGTCGAGGACACGATCGCCATCCTGCGCGGACTGAAGGAGCGCTACGAGGTCCACCACGGCGTGCGCATCCAAGACGCCGCCTTGGTGGCCGCG
>JAKABC010000115.1 GCA_021802025.1 Actinomycetes bacterium | reverse complement strand
GCTGAACCACCACAATTAGCGCCTGATCCGAGATCAAACAACGAACCCCGGGGCGCTGCCCCGGGGTTCGTTGATTCGAGTCCTCTCAGGGAGAGATAGAACGACTCCCCCGCGGGACGTCACCTCGATAGCACTAGGCTCCGGTGAGGACCCCTTTCAAAAGGGGTCGGCACGCTGAATCCAGGTCCCGTTGAGCGTACCCGTGACGAGGAGGCAGCCGTGTGCACCATCGACCGGTGCCCGCTCGCTCGCCACCACGCAAATTCGGTGCGACGCTAGTGGCCACCAACCGGCTCGTCACCATCTACACGATGATGGAGCGCCACGACCGATCGGGTGGCGGTGGGTTGGCGTTTTGTCCGGTCGCCGCCGAACTTACGGACGTCGACGGGGCCGGGGTTGCCCTATCGACCGATGGCCACGGGGTCACGAGTCTGTGCACCAGTGGGCGATTCGCCCACCAGCTGATGGAGTTAGAGATGACCCTCAGTGACGGCCCGGCCGTCGACGTAGCGCGAACGGGTGAGGTGATCGGCGAAGCGGACCTAATCGCGACCGCGTCGACGCGCTGGCCCCTCTACGTCCCCGAGGCTCTCGCGATCGGCGTTCGTGCCGTCTTCGGCTTTCCCGTGCGCATCGGGGCCGTCCGTTTGGGTGCGCTCACCCTCTGTCGGGAGACGCCCGGTGAACTCAGCGCTGAACAGCGCGTGGATGCGGGCCTGATGGCGTCGGTCGTGGCTCGCGCCGTACTCGCCATGCAGGCCGGCAGCCCCGACGAGTCCCTGATCGAGGAGCTGCGCGGCGGGCCCGAACTGGACTTCCGGGTGCACCAGGCGGCCGGGATGCTGGCGGTGCAGGGGTCGACATCGGTGCGCGACGCCCTGGTGGCCCTGCGAGCCCGCGCGTACGCGAGTGGGACGGAGCTCACCGCCCTGGCCCAGCGCGTGGTCACCCGACAGACGGCACTCCACCCCGAGACCGGGGAATGGGTCGATCACGCAGGCGACCCGACGGGAGCCGACTAGCATCTAGCCAACGATCGTGACGGATGCCCGGAACCCCGGGACCCCGCCGAGTGAACTCGTGTTAGGTGGCGCCCTGTCGAGAGAGTCTCTCCTCATCTCGACCCTGGTCGAACTGGCGGACAACCTCGTAGACGACTACGACGTCATCGACGTGCTCACCGTCCTCGTCCACCGGTGCGTCCAGACCGTCGACGTCGACGCCGCCGGTGTGATGCTGGCCCGACCCGAGGAGAGCCTCCAGTTCGTGGCCTCCTCGAGCGAGTCAATGCGAATGCTCGAACTGTTCCAGATCCAGGCCGCCGAGCGTCCCTGCGTCGACTGCTACCGCAGCGGCGAGCCGATCATCAACCACGCCCTCGACGAGGGCGACGACCGGTGGCCCCAGTTCTCGCCACGGGCGATGGCCCAGGGCTTCCGGGCGGTGCACTGCCTGCCGATGCGACTGCGCGGGAGCACGATCGGCGCTCTCAACCTCTTCCGGACGAGCCACGGAGCCCTCGGACCCGACGACGTGGTGGCCGCCCAGGGTCTCGCCGACGTCGCCACGATCGCGATCCTCCAGCACCAGTCGAGTCTGAACGCCGCCACCTTGAACGGCCAGTTGAGCTACGCCCTCAACAGCCGGATCATCATCGAACAGGCCAAGGGAATGATCCGCCAGGCGCTCGACTGCGATATGCACGAGGCCTTCGAGCGACTGCGCTGGCACTCGAGGAACCACAACATCAAGCTCACCTCCGTCGCGACCCGGATCGTCGAAGGCCTCCTCGCCCCGGGGGACCTCGAATCCGCGCCTTCGTCCACGTTCTGAGTCGACCCACCCGCCCTTCTTGTCGCGGGCGGTCTCGTCGGCCGGTGTCGGGCCCGTTCGCACGCACGGCTCCCTCGCAACTTCCTCTGGCGTCGAGGACCGCAAAGTGCTACGGTCACCCTAAGGACGCCCGGACCCCGCACCCTGCCCAGTTGACACATGGTCACTGGTATCAAGGCGGAGCGACGTGGTTTCACAGGGAATGGTCCTCAGTGTTGGGAATCGCGTCGCCGGACGGGCTAATGGAACAACGGTCGACGAAGGCGGCGGCTCAAGCCCTTGCGCCGGACTCGTTCTCGCCGACTTGCCCCAGCTCCCCCCGTCAACCGTTGCGGGCGTCCTTCGTGCATCGAGCGTCCCCGGGTCACCCAGCGGTGAGCCGACACGCCTCCGTCCCCCGAGGTGGGACTCGCTCGACGCACTCGAGGGCCAACGAGTGGTGGACGACGTGTGCTCCCGTGAACACGGAGTGAGAGCACACGTCGTCCCACTCGGGACTCCCCTGGCGTCGCCCCGGCGTCTCGGCGGGCGACGCGGGGGCGACGCGACGCCGCTCGCGCGCGTCGTGGTCCCATCTCCCAACTCGACGTGTTCGACACAGCCTCCCGACCCCTTCCGAAACCCCGGGGTGGGCCTTCCTCACGACCAAGGAGTCCCCATGATCAGCCGAATGGGAATCCCGACCTTCCCGGCTCTCACGGAGTGCACGGGGGCCGACCACCGCGGTCGCCACCGCCGCGGCGCGAGGCTAGGGACGATCGATGGTTCTTGAGAGGGTCGACGCGTCCCATCCGCGCACCGAGTGCTCGAGCGCGCCGCCCGACGCCGCCGCCCCGGGTGCGACCGACACCGAGCGATTCGACGACGAGGTCGAGCGCCTCCTCACGATCGCGGCCCAGCTCTTCTCACTCGTCGAGCGTCAGATCCACCTCATCGAGTCGGGCTACGCCGCCACCCGCGACACGGGCGCACGGGTGAACGGTGACACCGTCTTCAAAGAGATCCTGATCCACAGCGCGGTGGGGCTCGACGCGTCGCTCCACGAGATCGCCGCCCGCCTGGCCGACTGGGCCGACGGGATGAACGAGCGGCTGCGTACCCGCACGGTGGAGTCGCTCGAGTGGTTCTAGGCACGAGGAGCGCACCGACCGACGACCAACCAGTGTTCCCCCTCGAGCGCCGCGTCGAGGTCGTCCGGCCCCGCTCGAGTCGCCCCTCGCTCGACGCTTTGACGGCACGAAGCCCCAGCGCCCGGCTAGTCTTCACCTAGGAACGCCTAGACCCCGCCTCCTTCGCCCCCGGCACCGTGTCGGGTGCACATGAGAGAGAGCGTGTGATATGGGACTTCCGGGAATGGTGCTCAGCGCCATCGCCATGGCGGCGGGAGCGGTCATGTACTGGGCCATCACCTACCAGGGCCACGGCTTCCGCTTCGGCACCGTGGGGGTCATCCTCATGGTCGTCGGTGCGTTCGGCTTCGTGGTCTCGGCGATCGTCTTTACGGTCTCACGAGGACCGGGTCGCTCGAGTCGGCACTCCGTCGACCGCGAGGTCGTCGACGCTCAGGGCCGCACGAGCTCGATCCACGAGGAGACCAAGTAGCCCAGACGGTGTGCGGTCCGCGACGCCGCGGACCGCAGACACGGTCCCCCGCGCAGTTCGCGCCGAGGACCTGGAGGCGGCGTCCGGATTCGAACCGGAGTACGGGGCTTTGCAGGCCCCTGCCTAACCACTCGGCCACGCCGCCAGGACGCCCCAGCCTAGCGGTCGGTCCTAGCGGTCCTCGGCGCTCTTGCGCCACTTGCCCGAGAGCACGTGGTAGACGAGCCAGACGAAGGTGAAGATGAGCAGGATGATGATCACCGCGCGCAGGATGGCCGACAACACGCCCACCAGCGCGAGGATGACCCAGACCACGATGAGCACGATGAGCACCGAGACGATCAGTCGAAGCAGTGACACGCGGCCTCCCCTCTAGGGTGATTGTAAGCCCATTCGCCGGACCCGCTCGGTACGCTGGGTCGATGACACGCTGGGCCCGGGTTCTCACGGTCGCCGCCACCGGTGCGGCGACGCTCGCGGCCCTCTCACTCGCTCCGACCGCGGCCAGCGCGGCGGCGCCGCGCACGGCGAGCGCTCAAGCGAGCGTCCCCTCGGCCCTCTCGAACCACCTCCCGCTCGAGCGCCTCGTCTTCAGCCGTCCCGTCCTCGCCGCGGAGCTGCCCGCGCTCGCGCTCTCGCCCGCGCTACCCACCGCGTGGCGCCAGATCGCACCCAACGCCGTCCAGGCCGTGGCCACCGAGGTCCTGGCCCCGGGGGTCACCTACCGGGTCCCCACGCCCTCGGGCGTCACCTGCACCACCCGCTGCACCTTCACCGGCGTGCGCGATACCAGCGTCGCGGTCGGGACCGACCTCGTTTGGGAGGATCAGCTCCTCGCCCAGCTGGGCTACCTGCCGGTCACCTTCACCCCGGCCGCGCCCCAGGCCACCCCGAGCGCCGCCGTGGCGGGCGTCTTCACCTGGGCCTACCCCGCCCTTCCGGCCGCGCTGCGCGCCCAGTGGGCGGTGGGCAGTGACAACGTGGTCCTTGAGGGGGCTCTCATGGCCTTCCAGCTCCAGAGCGGCCTGCCCACGACCGGCCAGGCCGACCCCGCGACGTGGGCCGACCTCGTCCAGGCGGCCAACGCCGGCACGGTCGACCCCCACCCCTACGACTACGTCTACGTCTCGATGGCCCTGCCCGAGACGCTCACCCTCTACGTCGGCGGACGCGCGACCTTCCACACCCTGGTGAACACCGGCATCCCGGTCTCGCCGACGGCGCCGGGCACCTACCCCGTCTACCTGCGCTACCTCTCCCAGACGATGTCGGGCACCAACCCCGACGGCTCGCACTACTCCGACCCGGGGATCCCGGACGTCTCGTACTTCCACGGCGGGGACGCCCTCCACGGGTTCATCCGCGCGAGCTACGGCTTCCCCCAGAGCCTCGGCTGCGTGGAGATGCCCTTCGCCGCCGCGAAGACCGTCTACCCCCACACCCCGATCGGGACCCTCGTCACCGTGGCGTCGTAGGGTCGTCCGGCCCGAAGGGGTGGCGGCCGCGCTGGGTCGCCACGTCGACACCCTCGGCACCGAGCTCACCGGCCGTGGCGAGCGCGTCACGACCGAAGCGCCGGCGCACCTCATCGATGGCGTCGCGCAGCGCCGCCCGCTCCGCCTGGCGGGCCCGGGCGCGGTCCTCGGGCGCGTCCTCGGCCGGCACCGACCCGAGGGCCAGACGCAGTTGGACGCCCTCCTCGGCGTGCGCGCGCAGCCCCGACGCGTGCAGCCCGAGCAGGCGTACCGCGCCGACGAGCTCGATAGCCCCGGCCAGGGCCTCGGCGAGCTCGAGGAGCGCTTCCTCGTCGTCGAGCCCGTAGCCGACCGTCTGGGAACGGCTGACCTGAGTGCCGTCATCGAAGCGCGCGAGGACGGTGAGGGTCCGCGCGACGAGGTCACGTTCGCGCAGCGTGCGCGCGACGACCCCGGCCTGGCCGCGCAGGGCGGCGCGAAGTTCCTCGCGACCGACGAGCGATCGGGCGAAGGTCTCCTCGTGGCCCAGTGACTTCAACGGGCGATCCGTCACGACGTCACGATCGTCCTCCCCCGCCGCGAAGCCCACCAGCGTCGCGGCCATC
>JAKABC010000114.1 GCA_021802025.1 Actinomycetes bacterium | reverse complement strand
GCTCCTCCCAGCGCGCGGCCACCTCGTCGGCGCTGTCGGCGGTCGCGTCCCCGAAGACGTGGGGGTGGCGCGCGACGAGCTTCGCCGAGAGCTGGTCGGCGACCCGGGTGAGGTCGAAGCGCTCCTCCTCGGCCGCGAGCTCGGCGTGGAAGACGACCTGACACCACAGGTCACCGAGCTCTTCGACGAGGTGCGAGGTGGTGTCGGGGTCGTCGGCGCGCACGTAGTCCTCGAGGGCGTCGAGGGCCTCGTAGGCCTCCTCGAGGAGGTGGCGGGCCAGTGAGGCGTGGGTCTGCTCCTGGTCCCAGGGGCACTCCACGCGCAGTCGGTGCACGAGCGCGACGAGATCGCCGGTCGCCTCGGAGGCGCCGCGGGGCACCTCCACCCACAGCGAGCAGAGATGATCGAGCGCAGGGACCCGCGCGAGGTCGCCCACGTCGATCGGCTCGACCCGCTCGTCGTCCAGCCCGAGGTGCGAGAGCAGGGTGACCGACGCGCCGGCGAGCTGGTCGGCCAGCACGGCCAGCACCTCAGGCGCGTAGCACTGCAGGACCAGGTGGGGTCCCTCGCGCCAGGTGATGGGTGAGAGCGCGTCGACGACGCGCAGCCCGACCGCCATGGGGTCGACCCCCAGGGCGGCGCACGCCGCGTCGATCACCGACACCGCCGGCTCGACGACGACCTCGACGTCGTCACGTATGCGCAGTAGCTCCACGGTGCGCTCGGCCACCAGGGGCGAGCCCGGCACCGCGTAGACGACCTCGGCGTCGGCGGCGCGCGCGAGTCCCACGAGGTCCTCGACGATCGCGTGATAGAGCGACTCGAAGGAGTCGGCGCGCTCGTACCAGTCGTCGTAGCTCTCGAGGTCGCCGAGACCCTCGGCCGAGGGGTGGCGCCGCGTGCGCAGGCGCGCCACCGGCGCCTGGGTCAGTCGCTCCAGCGCCCCCACCGTCACGGCCGCCGGCGCGCCGGGACCGAGACCGACGACCCGGACCCGGGCCGTCACCGATAGCTGGCCGCGCCGCCGCCCAGCGTGCCCGTCCCGGTGACCTCAGAGGGCGTCGGCGTGGCGGGGGCGAAGACCGTGGGGCCCCCGCTCGCGAGCCCCCAGCGCCCGAAGGCCGGGTCCACGTGGACCGCGGCCTCGTAGAGCAACGTGTTCTTCACCGAGGCGGCGGCCGTGGCGTTGAGGTTCTTGAGGTCGTTGAGCACGGCCGGCGCCGCCGCGGCGAAGGGGGTCGGCGTGCGCTTGGTCAACGCGACGTAGAACGCGTAGGTCTGGCCCCCGTAGTTGATGTACTGCGGGGTCGCGGGGAAGGCGTCGAGCGTGCCGTGGGCGACGTCGTTGCGCACGGCGGCGTAGGACTGGTCCGTCGGCGGGTAGCAGCCGTAGGCGCCACCCTTCTTGGCCGACGGGTCGAGGGAGTAGGTGCGCGCGAGGTCCGCCACCGACATCCCCGTCTTCTGGGACGCGGCGAAGGCGGCGACCTTGGCCGGTGGCACCAGCGCGATCGAGACGCACAGCGTGTCGTAGCTGCTCTGGTGGGCGTCGTAGTAGTGGTGCATCGAGGCCACCGTCAGCGGGATGGCCTGGCGCAACTTGCCCACCAGGTAGAGCGAGTCGGCCTGGGCGAGGATCTCCGCTCGGCGCATCTCGGCGGGCATCTCGTCGAGGGCCTGGGCCGAGGTGCCCGGACAGGTCAGACGGTTGGTCTGGGCCTGGACGGTCATCTCGCCCTCGAGCGACGCCCGTGCCGAGGCGAGCGCCGCGGCGTTGGGGTGGTAGTGCAGGTGACCCTGGACGTACTGGTCGATCGCCACGCCCTCCACGCGCAGCTCGGTCCAGGCCGCCGCGCCGGTGGCCTTGACGGTGTCCCCACCGGCCCCCACCCCGTAGTTGGTCGGGTTGAGGGCGGTCACGTAGCACTGCAGGTCGAGGTTCTGACTGATCGCGGCGAGCTCGCCGTCGAGGGTCCGTGCGTCGATGCGCTGGCCGTTCACGCTGATCCCCGAGGAGAGACCGCTCCAGCCGTAGGCGAGGGCGCCGGCCAGCAGTATCACCAGCCCCAGGACGACCCGTCGCACGGGGCCATGCTACCGAGTCAGTCGAGCGCCTCCGTCGCGGGCGTCTCGAGGGACTCGAGCAGCGCGCGCAGCGCGCGCGCCGAGGTCTCCGCCGGCTCGAGGTCGCAGCGCAGCTCGGCCGCCGCCTCGTCGTAGAGCGCGCCCGCGCGACGACGGCGCAGTCGCACCTGCTGGCTGTAGGAGAGGTGCAGGGGCGAGACGCGAAGCCGGGCCCGACTGCGCACCCCCACCCGGGCCGGCTGGACGACGAGCGAGGTGACGCCCCGCGCCAGGCACGCCAGGCGCAGGCTCGCCAGTTCGAGCAGCCCCTCGACCGGCGCCGGGGGGACGCCGTAGCGGTCGGACCACTCCTCGCGCAGGTCGGCGAGCTCGGCGTCGGTGCGGACCTCGCCGAGACGACGGTAGGCCTCGAGGCGCGCGTCGTCGGCCTCGACGTACTCGCGCGGCAGGTGGGCCGCCCCCGGGACGTCGAGGGTGACCGCGGCCGGTGCGAGCGCGACCTCCCCCTTGGCCTCGGCGACGGCCTCGGCCACCAGCTGGACGTAGAGGTCGTAGCCGACGGCGGCCACCGGCCCCGACTGGTCGTGGCCGAGGAGGTTCCCGGCGCCGCGGATCTCGAGGTCGCGCATGGCGATCTTGAAGCCGCTGCCCAGCGAGGTGTTGTCGCCGATCGTGCGCAGCCGCTCGTAGGCCGTCTCCGAGAGCGTCTCGCCCGGCGGGTGGAAGAGGTAGGCGTAGGCGCGCTGGCCCGACCGGCCGACGCGCCCGCGCAGCTGGTGGAGCTGGCCCAGCCCGAGCCGGTCCGCCCGGTCGACGATGAGGGTGTTCACGGTGGGCAGGTCGATGCCCGACTCCACGATGGTCGTACAGACGAGCACGTCGTAGCGCTGGTCCCAGAAGTCGACCATGACCCGCTCGAGCGCCGATTCGTCCATCTGGCCGTGGGCGACCGCGACGCGCGCGTCGGGCACCAGCCGACCGATGCGCTGGGCGACGTGGTCGATGTCGTGGACCCGGTTGTGCACGTAGAAGACCTGCCCCTCGCGCAACAGCTCGCGCCGGACCGCCTCGACCACGGCCGGTTCGTCGAACTCCCCGACGTAGGTCAGGATCGGCCGCCGGTCGGCCGGCGGGGTCGTGATCATCGACAGGTCGCGGATGCCCGCGAGGGCCATCTCCAGCGTGCGCGGGATCGGGCTCGCGCTCAGCGTGAGCACGTCGACGCCCACCGCGCGGGCCTTGATGGCCTCTTTGTGCTCGACCCCGAAGCGCTGCTCCTCGTCCACTACGAGCAGGCCGAGGTCCTTGAAGGACACCCCCTCCGAGAGGAGCCGGTGGGTGCCCACCACGACGTCGACCGTCCCCTCGGCCAGCCCCGCCAGGGTGGCGCTCGCCTCGGCGTCGTCGACGAAGCGGCTGAGCAGGGCCACGCGCACCGGGAAGCCGGCGAAGCGCTCGGTGAAGGTCTGGAAGTGCTGGCTCGCCAGGAGCGTCGTGGGCACGAGCACCGCGGCCTGCTTGTTGTCCTGGACGCACTTGAACACCGCGCGCAGCGCCACCTCGGTCTTGCCGAAGCCCACGTCGGCGCACACCAGACGGTCCATGGGCCGGGGCGCCTCCATGTCGGCCTTGACCTCGAGAATCGCCCGGGCCTGGTCGGCGGTGAGGGTGTAGGGGAAGAGGTCCTCCATCTCGCGCTGCCACGCGGTGTCGGGGCTGAAGGCGTGGCCCGACGCCACCGCCCGCTGGCGGTAGAGCTCGACGAGCTCTTGGGCGACGAGGTACGCGGCCGCGCGGGCCTTCGCGCGCGTCTTCTGCCACTCGGCGCCGCCCAAACGCGACAACGCGGGACCGTCCCCGCCGGTGTAGGGCGTGACGGCGTCGATCTGCTCGGTGGGCCAGTAGCTGCGCCCGTCTTTGAACTCGAGCACGAGGTAGTCGCGCGTGACCCCGTTGATCGAGCGGGTGGTGGTCCCGGCGTAGCGCGCGACCCCGTGGTGGCGGTGCACCACGTAACTGCCGACGGCCAGGTCGTCGAAGAAGCCGTCCACCGTGCGCGCCCGGGCCCGGGTCACCCGACGCGTGGCCCGACGACCGGTCAAATCGCTCTCGGCCCAGACCACCACCTCGGGGTCGTCCAGCCAGAAGCCCGCCGGCAGCGCGCTCTCGAGCACGCTCAGGCGGGCCTCGAGCGTCGCGGCCGGGTCGGTCGAGACCTCGAGTCCCTCCTCGCGCAACTGGTCGGCGACGCGGGCGACGGCCCCGGGGCTCGTCGCGAGCACCACGCCGCGCCGGGACGACGCCCACTCGCGCACGTGGGCCGCCACGCGACCGGGGTCGCCCTGGATGACCGGCGGCGACGTCAGTCCCCCGCCCGCGCCCGGTCGGCCCTCGAGGTCGACGACCTCGTGACCGGCGAGCAGGGTCTCGTAGTCGACGTGCAGCAGCGGCACCTCGCGATCGGCCCGCCAGGTCGTGGCCACGACCCCGGTGAGCTCGCGCTCCTCGTCGAGCAGGTCGGCCAGTCGGCCCCGGACGCGCGCCGGCTCCACGACGACGACGCGCGCGTCGTTCACCTCGAGGATGGTCTCACGGCGCGCCACGAGCAGGGGCATCCACCCCTCCATGCCGTCGAAGAGGTGGCCGGCGGCCAGCCGTTCGAAGACCTCGGCCCCCCACCGAGCCTCGCCGGCCATCGCGGCCGCGTGGGCCCGCCCGACCTCGTCGGGAACCCATTCGCGCGCCGGCGCGAGGACCGCGACGTCGGTGTCGCGCACCGAACGCTGGGTGGCGACGTCAAAGACGGTGAGGCGCTCGACCACGTCGCCGAAGAAGTCCAGGCGGACCGGCTCGTCGGCCTGGGCGGGCCAGACGTCGACGATCCCCCCGCGCACGGCGATCTCGGCGCGGTGCTCGACCTGGTGCTCGCGGCGATAGCCGGCGGCGACGAGCTGGGTCAGCAGCTCGTCGCGGCCGACCTCGTGGCCGACCGGCACCGTGACGGCCGGCGGCGTCGAGGGGGCGAGGAGCTGGGCCGCGGACCGCACCGAGCACACCAGCACCGCGGGGCGCTCCCCGCGGACGAGGCGCTCGCGGGTGAGGGCCCGTTGGGCCATGACCTCGACGTCGGGACTGACCCGCTCCAGGGGGTGGGTGTCCCACCCCGGCCACAGGGCGACCGCCGCGGGTCCGAGCCACGCCGCGAGGGCGTCGGCGAGCGCGTCGGCCTCACCGGAGGTGGCGGTGACCACCGTGAGCCCGGGGGCCTCGAGCGCGAGGGCGGCGACGGCCAGGGGCGTCGCGAACGACGAGGGGGTGAGCCCCCCGTTGAGGACGCGCCGGCGCAGCGCCGGGGCGATCCGCTCGAGGACGCGCCCGAGCCCGGACGTCACGAGGCGTTGACGCGCTGCTGGGCGTCGGCGAAGCCGAGGTCGATGACGGCCTCGACGGCGTCG